>NZ_CAWPRC010000142.1:0-69318 GCF_963890165.1 Aliivibrio sp. SR45-2
ATTAAAACAAGATACCTCCACCTTAATAACAGAATAATCAATAAAGGTGATGTAGTATATAAAGGTCAAGAAATTGGATTTACAGGAAACACAGGTCGCACCACCGGCCCTCACTTACATTTTGAATATTTAAAAAATGATATTCCTATCAATTTCGAACATATTATTAAAAACTGAATTTGACATAAACATGATAAAAGAGAATATAATCATATAGAAACCAAATACCACTACAAAAAATGAGTCTTCAGTATCAAATTCAATAAAGACATACCCAGAATGAATGAATAGCAATCACACATTCAACCTAAGCATGAAAATAAAACAAAAAATCTCAAATAAGAAACGAAAGTATAATTAACCTAAATATTAATAAGGATTACCATTTTTTTGACAAGGACATTTTGTGAACCTAGATCACATTTAGACAATATGCATACGAAAACATGCTTTTTTTATATTCATTTTATATTTTAGTAGTACAATCCGTCGCATTATATAAGAAGCTCATAAAAACATAATAATACATGAACACATGTAGATGATCATATTCGCTAGGTTGGAAAACTCATGAATCTTCCCGATTTTGCACGGCGCCCTATTAGCCAAAATTTGCCTTGTGGGGTTAACCCGAATGTACTTGACGATTTTTCTGAAATTAAACGTCAAGTAAATAAACTAAGTACAGTTACGTCTAAAATTTCATGGAAAAAAGTCCATTCGTTATCGAAAAACATTTTATTGAATGAAAGCAAAGACATTCGCTGTGCTTGTTACTATACCGTTTCTGCAACTCATATTGATGGGTTAAAGGGTCTTGTTGGTGGTTTGAACGCGTTGCTCGACGTCTGCGTCATTTACTGGCATTCCGCTTATCCAGAAGAAAATAAGTCAACCGCAAGAATAGGATCTATTGAATGGTTAACTGAGCATGCGGTACGTAAACAAAAAACACTTAAGATTACCCCTAGCGATTTACCTCTAATTGAAGCAGGACATGAACTAACCTTAAAGATTGAAGAAGAATTACGTTCTCATTACGGCATTAAAACGCCTTCTTTAGGTGGGATCCGCCGTATTTTCTCTCAATGGATAGAAGAAATTCAAATTCAAGAAGAAAAAGCACATCAAGTCAAAAATAAACAAAAACCAAAACCCGTTGAACCACAAGGGATCAGCGTCAATGTATCAATGCCACCACGAAATAAGCCACCAATAAAAATCGATACGGCTGTCGCGCCTGAAGGCAATTCAAAAGCCTTGATTACTATTCTCATTATACTTGGGTTTTTTCTTTGCTTATTATTTGCTCATTTTTTCTATAGCGATAATCAAAAACGTACGTTACGTGAACAAATTGAGACCGCAGACATTCACGATATTGTCCAAATTTTGCCCGCGTTAGAACATAAAGACGAATCAATAAAGCAATCCATTAAATCAGAAGTCATTCAGCGAACTCAATGGTTAATCTCCGACTGGGAATTAGACCCTATTAAAGTAAACCAATTAAACACATTGAATTTAGCCGTACAGCAGTTGCAAGAAATTTACCCTGATTCTGCCGCTGCGACCAATATGAAAGAGAAACTCACCTTACAAACAGAAGAATTTGATCGCGAATACAAACGTATTAATCGTCAATTTTTAAAATCAAGAACGGTGTTTGCCAATGCTAAATCCCAAGAGAAAGACAGTGCAATTATAAAAGCGTACGACTACAGCAACTCACTCTTCCCCTTACTGGGTCGAATTGAGTATGCAGAAAAACAAACAACATCGGCAGAGATCGATAGAACACAGCGTTTACTCAATATTTATCAACATAAGATAAATACACTAAAAGAAAAATTTTAGGTTTGTAACTCACTGTATTACATAACGTCAGGCATAACATAAAAGTAAAAACTATGAAAAACACTTTGGTCCGAAATCCGCTATTACTTTCTACACTCATCACCATTTTTATACTGGTTGTATTGTGTGGTGCTTATTTACTTTGGTTCCCAGAAGCCGATATTGTACTGCTGTGGGGAACCGTTGCTGTCATTGGTGTTTTGTATCTTCTCTTTAACCTCACATTATATATCAAAAAACGAAAAGGAAAGAAAAGCCAAGATATTGAAACAGAAGAAGAAACGCTGTCAATGGTACTAAAACCGTTGCTTCATAAAGCCAAACAAAAACCAATCTACTTAATCATTGGTAACAAAGGATCAGGAAAAAACCAATTTCTTCAAGTTTCTAATGCCATAAAGCCAATGGATAAAGTGAAGAGTGTAAAAAATGACTTTTTTGAATGGTCTGAATCAGACTCTGCCGTTTATATAAAGCCTAACCATCGACTCGTTTTTCAAGAAATTTCAAGTGCAGACAGCCTATTGTGGCAAGCATTAATTAATGAAGTCATCAATCATAAGCCAAGAAAGCCCTTCGCTGGTTGCTTATTACTCATCGATTTTGAGTTTTTAGTCGTTCATGATGACGAGCAAACTGATTATACGTTAAACATTCTTTTGCAACGCTTAGAATCAATCAAAGAAAGCACAGGAGCTACCCTACCTCTGTATTTCGTTATGACTAAATTAGACAAATTAGAAGGGTTTAAAGAATACATTCATTTCAGTCCGTTAAAGTCGAGTATTGAGTTTCTTTCTATTCCTTTAAAAGACGCAAAAGGGGCAATCTTAGATTATTTCCGTGACAGCTATAAAAATATCGTAAAAGTCATGGAAGCAAGTGCCCTTGATTCATCATCATACACAAACAATGTTGATGAAAAACAGACCATACTGGCTTTTCCTAAACAATTTGAGTTATGTCAGGTCGAAATAAGCCGTATTGTTGAACGACTTAATGATTTAAACCAAGGCACCTATGCGATTGATATTAGAGAAGTCTTCTTTAGCTCTAGCCTTCAAGGTGGCCGAAAATATAATTTATTGGCTAAGAGTTGTAGCAATTATTTCAACTTACCGATCATTGCTTCTGAACACGGACAATTAACCGAAACCCCTTACTTCACCCGCTTTTTGGTTGATTCAAAAGTGTTACCTGAAGCCGATTTCTCCAACGAGAACCAAAACTACTTACGTCGTATTCAACAACGCAGTCGTTTGGCATTTTTAGTGTCTGTCGTTGTGCTCACAAGCGGAAGCTACTTTTTATTCCAAGCCTTAGAAAGTAATCTACAAGTCATTAATCAGCTCATTGATGTGAAAGGAAAAGATCATGAGCAATATGCATCAGAGGTTTTCCACTCAAAACTGACCAATGCTCAGGAAGAGATTGAACCTACTTATAGCGCTTGGCTTAATGGTAATAAAGCCTTGGATGACGAGCTATTGACGATGAAAGTCAGCCGCTTAGAGCCAACCACAAAAATTGCATACCATGCATTAATCGAGCAAATCACCAAACAACTTATGCCAGTAATTGCTGAGGCTTATCAAATACAACTGACAAAAAATCAAAATGATATTTCAATGTCTTTGCCTTTATTGAAAAGTTATTTGATGCTGAAAGATCCAAGTAAGAGAGACATCCCTTATTTAAAACAGCACACATTTGATGTGTTAACTCGACTCGATTCTAACTCCGAGACCGTGAAAAAAACCATGTCTTATTTGGATGCGTATTTCCGTACAAAGTTTGCTCCTATCGACATTAATATGGATTTAGTTCGTGCAACTCGCCGTAACCTATTGGCGAAATCAAACGTTGATTTGGTCTACCTTCAAATCGTAGAGCAAGCGAAAAGTGCCGAGATCGATACGCTCAATCTACAAAGAGCCGTTGGGTTTGATTTTAATAATATCTTTAAAAATCCGATTAATAATGAAAGTTTAAACATCAACAAACTCTATACCTCAACAGGATTTAGCTCGTTTTATCGTCCACACGTTGATTTGTTGTCTAAACGAGTGATCTCAGATAACTGGGTACTTGGGCTATCAAATAACATTATTCCAAGTGATGCAGAGCAAGAGGAATTCAAAGATGATGTTCGTAAAAAATACACCGATGATTACATCAATTATTGGCGTAATGCATTAAGTGAACTCAAAATAAAATCGTATGACAACATTTATGATTTAACCAATGCGATTGATCTGATCTCTGGCCCATCATCGCCAATGACAACCATCTTGAAACAACTGTACGCCAACACCCATTATTCACCAACAGGTGACATAAGTGCATTATTGGATTCAAAAAATAATTTAAAAGATGCTTTAGAAACGGCCACAGATGCCGTAACAGAGATAGTAGAACCTGATTACATTTTAATGGCTCGTGTAGAACAAGCGTTTTCTCTTTTGAATCAGTTACAGATTAATGAAACGAAAAACTCCCCTACGCCTTGGGAAGATATCGTGACATCACTCAATTCATTGAGAACCTATATTAAAGATATTTCAGATTCACCAAACGTACATCAAGCCGCACTGGATGCCGCACGAGCAAGAATGGTGAGAGCAGAGGCTGATCCATTAATTCGACTAAAACAAATCGCTCAGAAGTCACCAGAACCTGTACGCAGCTGGTTGTTAGACATAGTAAATCAAACTTGGTCAGTGATGATCACTGAAGCCACTAAAGGCATTCAAACGAAATGGTACAGTGAGGTTTACAGTGTGTTCCGTCAAACTGGGCTAAACAAATACCCATTTGATACCAATGCAAAAGAAGACATTTCATTGGAAGATTTTGAGCAACTATTTGCAACCGGTGGCATATTGAATGTCTTTATAAAAGACAACCTAGCGCCGTTTTATGACACGAATCTATGGACATCAAAGCGCGAAGATGGACAAGTCATGTACTTATCTCCTGAATTATTAGTTCAATTACGAAATTACAATGTAATACGCAACACCATGATCAACAAAAGCACCAATAAAGTACAAATACCATTTAGCACTAAAGTTGTGGATCTCGACTCAAGTGCAATTAGAGCAAACATCAATGTGGGCAGCCATATGATGAGCTATTACCATGGTCCAAGTAAGGTTCAAGAGCTGCAATGGCCACCACAAAGCGGAGACTTTGAGGTCAAAATAACATTACAAGACGTAACCGATGAGGGCAAGCAGCATACTCTCTCGGAGAATGGTCAATGGGCAATCTACCGATTATTAGGAGACTCTATACTCTCCGATGTCACTAATAGTAGTTTCGTTAGCCATATAAAAGTCAGCGGTCGTGATATCAGTATGAAGTTCACACCATTGACTCAGAACAACCCATTTACTTTCTCTGAGCTATCGAACTTTAAGCTCCCAGAAGTAATTAACTAAGAAAATAACAATAAAATAGAAATTAAGGCAGGGATTAACATGTCAAACATGAATCTACAGGGCTTAGATAAATTAGATCGTAGAATAATCTCCAATCTTTTATCCAATGGTAGAGAATCTATTGCGAATTTATCGCGTAATGTAGGGCTGTCTCGTACTGCTGTTGCAGAGCGAATTAATCGCTTGGAAAAAACGGGGATCATCAAAGGGTATACCGCACAAATCCGCATGAATAACGGGAACAATACCGCTTCTTGTTATTTGTTGATTTCGTGCGCTATGGGGCAAAAAGACGCCGTATCAGAGGCGTTAAAAGAGATACCTGAAGTCAAAATGACCAGCATTGTTGGTGGGACTTATGACATCATTTCTCTTATTGAAGCGCCCGATTTACATCGTATTCATTTCCTCTCAAATGAAATTGAATCGATATCGGGCATCAAAGAAGTGAAGAGTACTATCGTTTTGCATCAACCAGTTTGCCGATAAGTATTTCTGATTCACTTTTAATAATGATAGAAGACGAATAATAAGCGCCAACTTGTTGTTCGTTTTCTATGCATTTTAGACTAGTTACTGCCTACAATTTTAATCACTGTATCCTCCTTATCAATATTTCCTAGCCAACATGTTTGACCTAATTCGTTACCAATTCCGTCACCTAGTTCATTCTTAGGGATGGTGTCATTTTTTACGGTTAACTTAAGATCCCATGCCATAGGATCAGACAGAATAAACTTCATTAATCCTATTAACGTCTTATGTAACCGTCCTCCAGGTAAAAAGTTGGTATACGTATCAAAATCAATATCATCAATACATAGATTAAACTTACCTGTCAGGTCTGCCATGCTCTTACCTAGGTGTAAATCATTCCCTAATTGGCAGTTCTTTTGATTCAATTTATTACGTTGAGAATCGGCAATCGTCACTCGACGATATACCCACTCTTCGATGTATACATTAGGCAGCGAAAAGTAATGGGAAACGATGCCAGAAACAAGCTTTGGTGAACGCGTACGCGTCGATAACTGGTTAACATAAGAAAGTAATTTCGCCCTATCAAGATCCGCGTTATTGTTCTCTTGAATAACACTTGATAACCCGACTAAATGCAATAATCGTCCTGAGAAAGGATCCGTCGCATCACTTTGATATTGAATATGGTAACGATACTTTTTCCACACTCGATAAAGCATACTGATGTAACGATGATGAAAGAAATCGAAGAAATCTTTTACCGGATTATCGTCACTGTCTCGTCCTGCTAACTTCTCTGTATAGGATGCAGGTAACGGAGAACTCGAGCCATGCAAACCAAGAAAAGTTACTTCAATTTTCGTATACACCTGATCATTACGATCAATCTGTGCGATGTACTCAATGTCACTTTTAGGAAAGCTTAGCTTTGGTGAGACCCCGAATTGTATGTACTCATTCTTTACGTATTGATTTTCACCAATCGCTTTAAATTCAATACCAGGCAAGTTCTGATAATGCTTTTCAAGTAAAGATACCGCTTGGAAAAAACTGTATTCACAAGGTTTATTAACAATATACTCAATCATAGTATCGTCTGTTGCCCTGTTAAACTCGGCCACTCATAGTTTTCACCCGTATCTTCATCAAACACTTCAAGTTCAGTAAACGAATTAATACTCGAATACAATCGGATAAATTCATTCAAAATACTGGCAAGTAGGTACATATCCCCTTCATTGACGAAGTAAGTAGAATCCATGTCGACCTTAAACTTTACGCCACGAATAGCAACACCACGGAAGACTCTGTCAGTAGGAGTCATACTCGCTGATTTAATGCCATCAAGACGATGTATAGACGCTCTGTGCGCTTGTCTATCAACACGAGAATGGAAGTCATAAGTCGACAGTAATACTTTTAACACATCAATGTTGGCTAACGATAAGTAGTTAAGTGACATATTCGCAATCAACTGCCATTGCAGCTCGCCATTCACTTGTGGGCTAACCGATTGAGTTGGTTTAGTGATATTCGTAAATGTCGCGTACGTTGGCGATTTGTGCGTGGTATAGATGATGTCACCCACGGACAATCGCTCGGCCAAATCCGCATTACTGCATATCAGCTTCATTAATACCGTTTCAGAACTTAAATCAGACACTTGATTATTGTGCGAATGAAACGAGATATAACGCTCTAAACCACGACCGTTGATTCTTTCACTGACTTTAGTTTTATAAAAATCTCTTTTATCTCTTTGATTAATTTGATGTTCAAAGGATTCAAATTCAATTAATTTCTTTCTACGACGTTCTGCTTTACTCCAGCTCTCAACCTCTTCAACCGAATACACTTCATAATGCTCTTGGTTTGAACTTTGAGGGCGAACTTTATAATCATTACGCTGGTGATCAAGACGGATAGGATCCCCATCTTGATCGAACAAATTCACAACTGGCGTGCAATGAAGTTTTAAATGCTTATCTTTTAACATCACTTCCGAAGGCAAAGCTCGTGAGAAAACGAACGACATTTTAACGGTGCTGCGTTGTGGTATGCCGTTTAACCATTCCAATCCTTTCACATCAAAGAACATGAATTTTTCAGGTAACGAAAAGTATTCTTGCAATAAACGATAGCCAGAAAATGAATTCTTGCTGTATGGCAAAATGGCTTCATCATCATCAAACCCCACAGGAACGACTTGGTCAGCACGAATACGGTGCTTATACCCTCCTCCAACGTCCAGTTCGACATAATCTAAATAGCGGAATAACCAAAGATACAGACTGCGTGTAATGTGCTGCTCGCCATTCAAATGAAAGCGTAATGTATCTAATTTTATACGAGACAACTCTAGGCCATTATTCGCAGCCAAAGTGACGTGTACCGAAGAGTTAGTGCGACTGTTATTTTGTTCAATCTGTTGAATGCTCAGCGGATACAAGGCAACGTCATAACAGGTTCTAAATAAACATTGAGTGCCTTCTACTTGCTCACTCGCCATTTCTGCACCACGCTCAACCACGGTTTTCTCTGTCACACTCCCCGAGTGAGGCGTTAACTCACTGATGCACATTGAAGGCACTGAGCGCATGTAATGAGGCCATAATAATGAAATTAATGACTGTGTTAATTCCGGCAGTTCATCGTCTATTTTTTCACGAACACGACCCGTTAAAAAGGCAAAGCCTTCAAGCAAACGCTCAACATCAGGATCAAATGTTCCTTCAGACAAGAAGTTAGTCAGCTTAGGGTGATATTTTGCAAATTCACTGCCTGCTTCTTTTAAATAGGCTAGCTCATCTTGAAAATATTTACTGTTACTCACTCTTTTCTCCTACTAAACGTTAAACTGTCCATCGACGCCCATGAATATATTAATAGACATTGGAACCTTACCGCCGTTATGCATCACTTCACCACCAATACCAAAACCTAACTGCAATGGGTTGTGATTATCTTGACGATAATGAACCTCAACGTTCTTTAGTCTTGGTTCAAACTTCTCAATTGATGTACGAATGTTCTGTTGAATGTTACGAACTAAATTGGTGTTATTGGATAACACATCATTAAAATCAGGCAGTCCGTATTCATTATCTATCATGGCGTTCCCTGCATGTGTATTCAGTAAATCTGCAAGGTGAAGGTGAATTGATTCAATAAGATGTTTGTGCGATACCACTTTTTCGTAGCAGTTTTTAGGCTCACCTAATTCAATTCGTTCTAAAAGCCGGTAACCTTTTTCCATAATGACTTCTTAAAAAATAAGCGACCAGTTCAACCTAGTCGCTTATATGGGGAGACAAATTAGTTTTGGTCTAATTTACCAACCAGTGACAAGTCAAAACTTGCACCCATGTACTTAAAGTGTGGACGTACCGACATTGATACTTTGTACCAACCTGGATCGCCTTCTACTTCAGATACTTCCAATTTTGCAGCACGTAATGGACGACGGCCACGTACTTCTGCTGGTGGGTTCTCTTGATCAGAAACGTATTGACGGATCCATTTGTTTAGTTCGATCTCTAAATCAGAACGCTCTTTCCATGAACCGATTTGTTCACGTTGCAGCACTTTGATGTAGTGAGCCAAACGGTTGATAATGAACATGTATGGTAATTGAATACCTAACTTGTAGTTCATTTCCGCTTGCTTGCCTTCAGGCGTATTCGGGAATACTTTTGCTTTTTGTACTGAGTTTGCAGAGAAGAACGCTGCATTGTCAGATCCTTTACGCATAGTAAGAGCAATAAAGCCTTCTTCAGCTAGCTCATATTCACGACGGTCTGAAATCAAGATCTCTGTTGGGATCTTAGTTTCGATTTGACCCATAGATTCATAATTATAAACCGGAAGATCAGAAACCGTACCACCACTTTGTGGACCGATAATATTCGGACACCAGCGATATTTTGCAAATGATTCACTGATTTTAGACGCCATCGCGTACGCAGAGTTACCCCAAAGGTAGTTATCATGACCATCTTTAACATGTTCATTATAATCAAACGCTTTGATTGGGTTATCTTCTACAGAATACGGAGTACGTAACATCATACGTGAAGTACAAAGACCCACATAACGAGCATCTTCATGCTCACGGAAACCGCGCCATTTAGTATACTGAGGACCTTCAAATACAGACTTCAGATCTTTCAGGTTTGGCAGATCTTCATAGCTATCTAAACCAAAGAACTGAGCCGATGCTGATGTAATGAATGGTGCGTGAGACATTGCCCCTACATTTGCCATGTATTCCATCAGTTTCACATCAGGTGATGATGCAGACATTTGGAAATCACAAATAACAGCGCCGACTGGTTTACCACCAAATTGACCGTATTCACGCGTATAGATTTGCTTGTAAAGACCAGACTTAACGACTTCTGGTGCATCTTCAAAGTCGTCCAATACTTCGTCTTTTTTCGCTGAAATCAATTCAATTTGAATGTTTTCACGGAAATCAGTGTGATCAACCAAGTATTTCAAACCGCGCCATGTTGATTCAATCGCTTGAACCTCTTCGTTATGAAGAATAGCATCAACTTGCTTAGACAATTTTTGGTCGATTTCAGAAATCATTAAATCAACTAATGACTGCTCAACTTTACTGCCCGTATTGTTGCTGCTTAGCAATTCACCAATAAATGCTTCTACGCCACGTTTTGCAACGTCAAAGCCTTCATCACTTGGTTTTAAACGCGTTTCATTTAGAATGCTGTCTAGTAATGAGCCAGACTCAACCAGTGTTGCTTCTTGTTCCGGAGCTTGTGCTTCTGTTGTCATAATACCCTCTACTCAGCCTTTGCTTCTTTATCAGCGCTCAGATTTAACTCTTCAAGTAATTTTTGACGAGCGTCTTCATCTTGAAGCACTGCCGCAATTTTCTTACGAAATGCTGGTACGTTTCCTAATGGGCCTTTCAGCGCAACAAGTGCTTCACGCAATTCAAGTAAGCCACTTAGTTCAGGAACACTTTTAGCGATAGCTTCTGGTGAAAAATCTTTCATGCTATTGAACGTTAGATCAACACCAAGTTGAGCGCCTTCTTCGCCGCTCAATTTATTGTCTACATTCACTTTTACGTTTGGAGAGTAGCCTTCCAATACATCATTGAAGTTATCTTTATCAATGTTGATTGGAGTACGATCTTCAATTGGAGTCTCATCAGCACGCGCTGTAAAGTCACCAACAACCATCATACTTAGTGGTAATTCAACGTCTTCTTGTACATCACCTGTCGCAGGTACATAACGTATATTAATTCGCTCTTTAGGAGCAACCGAGCCATCGCGGGACATAATTCTTCCTTATTTTCGTTTTGTTTACTTATTATTAATAGATAACCATTGTTGGTACTTTTCAGGAATCAAATCCTTGGATGGATACATTTCCGTCATTGTTTTTTCAACCAACATATCAAGCTGATTACATAAATGAGGCTCCCAACTCATTAAATTTATTTCTTCTCTTACGACCCATATTTTTTCAATATAAGGTAAGCACAAAGGAAGCAAGCCTACGAGGTGGTACGCTTTTATTAATTTCAATTGCAACATCAGTTGCCCACGCCCAGAAGTATCGGCCGCTAAACCTTGGGAAATGGTGGAGACATAATCACCTAGAGTTGCTAATGTGATTTCACCTTCAGACAAGGTTGTATCATCTGAAAATTCGAGTGGCATAGGCATCAACGCCGCGGGGGTAATCGCTGTGCGTGATGCTAGCCATTTTAGGGTTGCTTCGTCAGCAAAAGGCACTGAGTTCGCAAACGTTAACGCTTCAACACCGTTCAATTCTTGAATAAACAACGCTGTCTCTTGTTTTACGGCTTCCGCCGCGGATTCGTGATTCAGGTTCATCAACATCTGATACATAAGATGGTGACCGCTCAACCAAAAAGGCGCGTCCGTCAGGGTTTTTTCAAGACGTTTTATCACTTCAGGATCCGTCTCGTGCTTTGCTTTTTCTTTGTATTCAGAAAGCTGATCTTGTGATACCGCCAAACTTATCGGTGTTTTTTTATCGTTATCATACGGAGGCAATTCATCAACATCACACCAGGTAGAATAACGATGCAGGCGATAAGCCAAAGAAGCGCCTATATTAGAATGCAGCATAAATTCGGCGATTTTTTTCAACGTTTTCTTCGAGGCACTTGGGCTTGAGAAATCCGTATCAATATCCACTTCTTTTCTAACAGATTCCGCTTTTCTTTGTACTGGTGCTATGGTTTGTGCTGTCACTACCGAAGGCGTAGCTTCTATCGATTCTTGAGCTAGATCGGCTTGCTCGTTTTCTTGATGAGTAACGCTGGCCGTTTCATTCATACCCACTTGTGGCAAACGATCCATAATGGCATTAACCGCCGAACGAACCGCAAAAAACGCTACGTCAGAATCAGAAAATGACTCTTGATATTTCTCATCGATCTCTGCAATTAAAGTCAAACATGAGGACGCTTGATCCCACGATAATTGCTGTGAATCCAACTTTGGCAATACGCTCTCTAGCTGAGAAATAAACCACTCAACGGCGCCATCTCTTGCTCGCTTGCGACGTGGGTACAATGAATCACTAAACAAGGTTAAGCTTTGAGAAAATAACGAGAGTCCCGTTTCAAAACCATTAAAGCCTTCTCGTTCAATCCATGCTCGAGTTAAGTAACAAATCGCTTTTAAATCTTTACTGTGAGACGTTAATACCTCAGTACCATTCGTCTCTACCGCTTTCCAATCTACCGTTTCACCAAACAGCGATCCGAATTTTTTAATCTCAAATTCCATGAGCTCATAACAGAACTCATATTTAGCATCTTCACCCGCAGGCGACATTTCATTAATCGGTTTAAGTAATACGTCAATATCAACCGTCTTCATCATGAGATCGTTACCTGTTTTTGATAGGTATTTAATGCTTTCTCTATTGCCAATGCGCCATCTGCAGGAACATCTTGTTGAAAACTTTGTTCAAGAGATTCTCTCGCCAGTTTCTTTAGTAGAACAGACACTTCTTTAAAGCGAGAAGGCGCGTTTTGATGCAAATCTGATAATGCGGTATTGAGCTTGTCACTCTCAAAAATCAACTCTCCGGTTACGGTTCCAAATAAAACATACTCACTGCGTTGAATGATCAATTCTGTTTTTTTCGATGTCAGTTCAACCGTGTCACCAAAAAGGGTAATGGCGTGTTCTATTTCATCAATTGCTTTTGAATAAAAATGGTTTTGAGCGTGTGTATTGACCGAATCGATCACTTTACCTAAGACTTCTTTAGGCAATACATACGCATAGAAATAAGATTCAGCCTGAGTTTTCATCCACTCAGTACGCAGATACTTCTCTGCGTCTTTTGAATCGCCAGACATAATAATATTCGCTAACGCTTGATCTTCTGGACCAATCGGATATGAGAATTTCTGACGCTCTAACATTAAATTATTAAGACCTTTCATCAACTTAGTAATTCGTCGGTTAACGGAAGACGACATGACGGCATTTCGATTTAGGTGCTCATTAAGTGCAACCATGTCTTTACGTATCGTTGTTAGTTCTTTTCTTTGACGTTCTTCACTGTCACGTCGTTTCATCAAGTTGTCTTTTTCTTCGTTATACCAACGTTCAATTTGATTATTTTTAACGTTAACCGCTTCTCTATAAGGGGCTAATGCCAATAAATCTACTTCACTGTTGTCGAGTGCTGTCGTGATTTCCCATGGCGGTTTAGTTAAGAATGCCGCCGTTTGTGCGGGTTTAATTTTAGACACTCCAATCACAGGAACAGGAGATGGAACAAAGTAACTGGAGAGTATGGCACCGGTAATTACGATCACGCTCGCGATCAGCGCGACTTCTAAATACTTAAACATACCCAGACGTAAGGGATCAAAACTGTTCTCTTTTCGTAAGACCAGATCGGCATTACGCAATCGTGTAAATATTGGCGCATGGTTATTGGTACGCATTGCGTCAATATCAATTTTTGCCAGCGCTTGAGCAAACGCGATCGGTGTTAATTTATGGCCACGCGGTTTTTTGATAATTAAGCGCAATAATACCCAAACCGATTTAGGGATTTGATTTGGTCTTTTACGTTGCTGTAACGTTGCCTTCCAATCCGAATGCTCTGAATAGCCTAAGAATAAACAACACGTTAACAACGCCATTGAATACACATCGTCTTGCGGATCGGACTTTCCGGTTTCTAGAAATAATGGCGAGGCATAAGATAAGCTGGCTTCAGAATACTCTTTACCCTCACCTGAATATTGAGCAGCACCGAAATCAATAAGCTTAATACCATCGTCTTCACACACGATAATATTGGACGGTTTAATGTCTAAATGGCACACACCTTTCGTGTGCATATATTCTAATGCACCCGCTAATTGATATATTAACCAAGCAACGTGATCATGACGAAACCCTTTATTGCTGTGTCTGGTTAGTTTTTCTGATAATGATTCGCCTTTAATCCATTTATACATAAAATAAGGACGATCAAACTCATTTCCAAGTTTAATAAATTCAGCAATACTAGGATGTTGTGATATTTCGAGGTGTGTTGCTTCTGCTATAAACATCGAACGTGCGTAATCAGGCGCATTGTCATTCAATACTTTACAACAAATTTGCTTGTCGGCATCTCCCTTTTTCGCTAGGTGATACAACGTAGTTTTGGTATTTTTAGATTCTATTGTCTCTACTACATCGAATTGCGAAAATAATACGTGCTCTAGCCTTGGCTTATTTTTTTCAGCCAATGCTTGCTCATATTTTTTCTTTTTTTCGATTGCTTTTACAACCAACTGATTAATAAATTCGTTAGCTGATCCCTGCTGTTTAGACACTTATATACTCTTTATACCAAACCGAATTAATGAGGCCTGATTTTAATGAGTTACTGTGTGGTTTTTCAATGCTGTAAAACAAAACGAACACTATCTCTAGCCATTTAGTTAAAGTGACTAGAAATATAGAAAAAACGCAACCAAGGTAATTACCTTACTTTGTCGCCTTGAATATTAATAATGAACGAGTGTTGGATTTATCAAATAAAAATACGCTGGCAAGCGCCTCAGTATCGTGCAGGTAATTCATTGTCGCTATTGTCGAAATACCTGATGCACCTCCCATTGTTCCCCAATACTCATTCGTTAACGTGACATTTTGCGCATTCGGTAACGCTTCACTTCTGGCACCAATAGCAAAACCATAATCTTCAACATGAGAGCGTTGATTTGTCATATCACTGTACACAATGCCTAGATCAGAATGCGATTTACACGCTTGCCTTATCAACCGAGAGCACCCTCGGCGATCGCTCGATGCCCAATCAAACCCCATAAAAATCAGTTGCGATTGTGGGGTTATTTTTAATGTTTCTAATACATTCCGTTTCGTTAATATCATGCCTGCCGCCCCTTCACTCGGGATCACTCCCCACGGGTTTTTGGCATACATCACTTGTTGATTTTCAATCAAGTTGTCAATGTCATCCAGTAAGCTATCCACGGCAATGCACAATACCGCGTCTGGCTCATCTAAGCTTTGTAAGCATTCCGCCATAAACGCATTACCTTGGTGTTTACTGACCGTAATATTAGACAAATATGCGCTGTATTCACTCTCACTTAACCAATCACGAATCTCGTGGCGAGAAAGCGACGAAGGAATAGAAAGGAGTAATGGCAAGGGTTTTAAGGAAATGTGCAACCTGTCTAATAAAGGAACCAGTACTTCAATAAGTAATTGCTTTGTTTTTTCCAGTGGATCCGCTGCATTTATGTATTCAAGTTCAGCAATCGTGTATTTTTTACCATTACTTTCATAAGATGAAAAGCGGTCAATGTCGGCTTTCGCCACCGCCACCGCAAGCTCCACGTTCATTCCTGTCGGAGTGGCAATTTCACTGTCTAACACAAACTGTCCATAAAACTGACTCATGATGACATAACCTCTATGCGTGACGACGTCAGTAAATGTTCACGATCTTGACAATGAAAAGACGCGGTATAAAGCATTTCGATGCGTTTTTTATTAGCATCAATCCAGATGGTATATAACGGCATTACCGCCCTTTCTTCTTTTTCTTGAAACGTGGTTATCGCTTGATATTTTTCTGTCGGAATGCGAAATGACAATGCATCGTTATGACAAAAACCACTGACCATTAAGCGCTCTCCGCCAGTAAGGTAGCCTTTACACTGCTGATCTTTCGGGGCGGATTGATAAAAACGATCATCAAAATCAATGGGCCATAAAGGACGACGTTCTTCCTGCCACTTATCATCAAAGGTTCCTGCCCATCGGCTTCGTTCAGAGAAAAAAGGGGGCAGAGGCCCAAAACCCGCCACTTGCACTTTATTGCTATTGGCTTGCCAATTTTGTCCTGCATAAAACACGGAAGGTACTTTTGTTTTCAACAATTCATCACTTGATTCTGCAATGCCTGATCCTAATCGATTTCGCTCATCCCCGCCAATCGCATTGGTGTAATCGATCTCGCGTTCAATAAAGGGCTGCGCTGCTGATACCGCAATACTGCCACTGTGATCAATCCACTGACGCTCACCAATGACAATTAACGATTTATCGATATGTTCGTCAACCAATAGACGGCAAGAGTGACTAGAGACGGGTTTCTTAGCGTATGTTTTGGCTTTACCATAAATTAATATATCGGTGTTTTTTTTGTATATTGGAAAATCATGATCTGAAATCATCGCTGAAAACCCAGCGTCGCCAGCGTAAATGGGATCATCATTGATCACCACGGGGGTCTCTTCTTGTACCCAGCGACCTTCACTCCAAAGCCATGCTTTTTTCATGCTCAATACCCAGACTTCATGGCCTTGACGATCTCGCTGAAAACGTCCTTTTAGCGTATATGAATCTGATTCCTCAATATCCCAAAGCTGCATGTTTTCCTCTCAAATTAAAACGTTCACGAACGAGATCAATATGGCTGATGTTATGCAATAAACGTGATTGCTGCTGAATGCTCAATTGGGGATGCCAATGAAAATGAACCCGACTTAATACACACAGTTCTCGCCATAACCAAAGACGAAAGGTTGCGTTAATTTCTGCACTTTGTAATGCCTTGATTGAAGAATCAAAAGACAACGATTCACCAAAGCGGATCACTGACGACCGTTGATGTTCTTTATCATTAACCCATTGGCTTAATACCGACAAAGCGTAATCCCAATCTATGTCGATTCCTATCTGTGAAGGTATTAAAGGCAAGTCCTTTCCATAAACCCCCCATAGTGCTTCACACCAAACGGTTCTTTCTGCGTCATCAAGATCGCTCATATAAGACACGACATCAGGGGTTAAGCTGCTGTCTCCACTCAACATGAAATGAATAGGCGCATGACGGTGTTTCACATCAAACCCATTGAATTCTTTTAGGTTCAGTAGCTTTGCATACGTAGCAACGTCATCAGATGGCAGTGAATCAGGAGAATACTGCTGACGAAACCACGTTGCCCGATCTTCTTTTAGCACTAGTTGTTCAAATAAAATCGCATCATACGAGTGGGATTCATCTAACCATTCAATACTGCTGCCGACATTCAATAAGGCTAACTGAGAGTGTAAATACGACTCAGATAAAAATGACATCGCGATCCAATGCTTCATTAAAGACACACTGACGCGCTGTCGTAATATTAGACAACGAACATACAATTCACTGTTTTTTGATTTTCCTTCCACCAATCTGGCCATGATTTTATCAAGACCACCCGCATTCGAACGAAGCAGTAAGCCCATCGTCAATGAGTTATCAATATCATCAACAATTGAAAGCCCTATCATGATGATTTTTTTATCTTCTAGTGCAAAGACTTCGTTGAGGCATAACCACGCTAATACGTCTGGAAATTCATCATGAATACTATATAGAAACGCAGGATGGACGCGATATAAGGCGACAAAGACATCTAAAAAGGCCGCTAACTGTCTTTCCAATAGCACGAGATAATTGATCTCAAGTGATGGGTAGCCTTGTTGATGAAAACGGTATTGCTGCTTGATGTAAAACGACATCGTTTCGGCTGCTAAAGTCGCTTTATTCTGTAGAAATTGACGCTTAGCCGCTGAGAAATCATTCAATGCCTCTTGAGACTGTTGAATAATGGCGTGCGCCTCCGCTTTGTCTGCATCGGATAGAAACGTTTTTACATCTTCAACTAAATAACGGTATTGATTCATAAATCACTCTAATTAATGGCGATCGTTGATCCCTGAATTTTCTGTGCTTTTTCGGCTTGAGAGGTAATGTATTTCGCATTTGTGGTCACTCGACCATCTCTGCCACTGTATTTTGTTTGTGTCTCACCGCTTTTTAATATCAGCTCGTCTTCAGTTTCAATAACTAGCGACTTCGCTCTTAATACTAACGGCTTATCATCATCCAACAGGGAGAAAAAGATATCAGTTAACATGGGAAGCGTGATGTCTCCGTTCAGAAACTCAATCCGGCAGGTTAATTCACTTTCAATCGCCAATTCCAATTCAGATTTTCTAAATTGTCGACCAATTTTTGCAAGAACAGACGAGCCTTGCGCTAAACCATCAAATTCAACATAAAGGCGATCACCCAAACTTGGGTGCAAAGAAACCACTTTACCAAAACGAGGAACGCAAGCTGAAATATCAGCTTGCGGAGTGTCTTGAAGCAATGTGGTTACAGCAACTGAATTAGTTAATTGCAACCTTACCCCCTTTCACTGTTACGGCACTTGAGCCTTCAATGGTAATCGCAGTGCCTGACAACTTAATCGTGCCATCGCTGCTCATCACCAAGGATGAACTGCCCGTTTGTAATACAATCTTACTGCCACTGATGATCTGTGTTGACCCATCTGATTTGTAAGACGTATTGCCTTGAACAGAAACCGTTAAGTTGCCACCGACAGTTTGGTTATCATCCGCAGAAACATCGCTAGTACGTGACGCCCCTACTGATAAGTTACTGTTCTCTGTGACACTTAAATCGTCATTTTTGCCAACCGTCGTTGTGCGGTTATCACCAATATCTAACGTTGAGTTATTGACTACCGATTGTTGTTCATTCGCGTTGTATTTTACCGTGACATCTTGTTCAACCGTCTCAGTAAACGTACTGTTTACTTGTGTGGTTTTGTGCCCTTCAATCGTT
The DNA here is from genome assembly GCF_963890165.1 of Aliivibrio sp. SR45-2. Lineage (NCBI taxonomy): Bacteria > Pseudomonadati > Pseudomonadota > Gammaproteobacteria > Vibrionales > Vibrionaceae > Aliivibrio > Aliivibrio sp. SR45-2. The sequence goes on from NZ_CAWPRC010000142.1 coordinate 18,963, forward strand.
TCTTTATGATCGCCTTTAACCTCGTTGGTTTGATGGCGATCTACCGTTAAGAATTCATCTTGTCCGATGGTTCTAAAGCGGTTATTCAGCACTTTTGTCGACATGTCTTTTTGTGCGTGAATGTACACTTCTTCTTGGTTTGCTTCATCTTCAAAACTTAACTCATTGTAGCCAGTGCCTTTATGAGTTTGCGTTCTAAAGGTGGTTCGTGTTTTATTCTCTGGTAAAGAGTACGGAGGAAAATGCAATCCATTGTAAACCGCACCCGTCACTAACGGACGATCCGGATCCCCTTCTAAAAACGCCACCACAACTTCGTGACCAATACGTGGCAAGTAAACCGCTCCCCACGTTGGCGCGGCCATCGATTGGCTCACACGGATCCAACAGCCTGAGTTTTCATCGCTGCTGCCATAACGATCCCAATGAAATTGCACCTTAATACGACCCAATTTGTCCGTATAAATCTCTTCACCATTAGGCCCAACCACCACGGCCGTTTGAGGACCATCGACAATAGGCGCAGGTAATTTAGGCGCTTTAAATTCAACGTCACGAGGCAAGCAACTAAATTGGTTTTGGTAAGTTGTTGGCATTCCACTGGCTTCATCTTCATGCACCTGCGGATCATAACCACTGTGCGTTACCGATAAAATGGTGTAATCACGATTTAACGCTGATCTTGGGTGCTTATTCAGGATGAAACTGTATCCAGGCGTTAAGCGCATTACACTGCTCACCGCCTCAATTTGATGATTATCCACCACGCTTTCAGCCATTAATTCATCAGAACGAATTTGACCTTGGCTTGGTTCAACATAACGACCAGGAAAATCAAAATAAGCCAGATCGTTATCAATCGATCCTGTTGTTCCCATTTTTTGAGGAATACGAGGCTGTTCATAATTGTAATCGGTGTAGGTTACTTGCCCGGTACGAACGCGATTAACCGACTCTAACTCAAAGATATGCTCTCTATCGGCATTTCCCCCACCCTCGGCTTGATAAATAATAGGGCCAACGTAAGAAGAGTTTAAAGGCGTATTAATCAGCTCAGCAATCGCATCATTTTTATCAACAATAACCATCGTGTGGTTAGTACTAGTATGCTCGAAGTAATACCATAATCCGTGTTCAGCCAATAAGCGCTGAACAAATTGGCAATCACTTTCTCTGTATTGAAGTACGTATTCTTTGGTTGAATAAACCCCAGAGGTATCAAAACGGTAATCCGTAACTGCCGCCTCATCAAGCACTTCAGTAACAATATTAACGACCGATTTATCTTGGAAAATACGACAATCTTGACGTTGCGTTAAGAACCATAATTGCGGAACCAACACGATCTGATAACGAGAGAAGCGACGTCCTTCACCAAGGTAACGAACTTCATTAACCACCCCATGAAATTGACGAGCAACACCCACCCCTTGTCCAAACACGTTAAGTAAGGCCGGTTTTCGGATTAACTCATCAAACGTAATATCTGCATCAAGTGAAAGTAATGATAGGTTGATGTGAAAAGGTTTAGACAACTCCTCAACTACATTAAAGCTTTCGACACGAAATTCATGCTCTGTTCCAAGGATTTCAAACTTAAATTCTATCTCACTAACCATATCTTTTACCTGATACTAATATGAAAAAGAGGGCCAACAATGTGGCCCTATAATCGTTAACGCAAAAGCAATTAAGCTTCGCGTGGAGCACGCCAGTCATCATTACCAGCAGTACCACATGTTTCGTGAGTTACTTCAATTGCACGGTAAGTGAACTTAAGAACTTCTTCAGTAACACGATCAGAAGTAGCAGCATCTTGGCAATGAGCCATACGAGTTTGCATATCAACCAATAGTGCATCAATTAGTTTGATTGTGTAGTAATGCTCTTGCTTACCAGAAGTAGAAGTGCGGTAGAAGTTGATGTTACATTCAGGCAGTTTCTCGCCAGATACTAAAGAGTTAAATAGTAGTGGAGAACAACGGTCTTGTTGTTTAGTTACAATAACTGGACGGTGAACACGTTGACCAGTAGGTTGACCACTTTGTGGATCACGTGGAACCGTTAATACATGATCAAGTTCTTGAACTAGGAACTCATCAATATGAGCTTCCTGCCATGTATTACCAACTGAATCTGCTGAGTATGCATCTTTAGTAATATCACCTTGAGTTTGGCCTTTAATTGACATATAAGCTGGAGTTGGCATTCTATTATCCTTTAATTATTTATAGTTAAGATTATTTGTTTTTACCAAATCGTTTATCACTACGATTGTAATTTACATATTGCAACTGCCATGCCAACTTTAATTTAATTAAAAATCAATAACTTAATAAAACCAAGTTATTTCAACTCAATTTTTAAAAACAATTTATTGTTTAATTCCACAATAAATTGGATGACGAGAAATAGTGTATCTTCATATACCAAGAATGATAGTTAATATAAAACCAAAATAAGAAAAAAGTCATAATGACATGCACTTTAGTTAATCTGACTACAATAAAAATCAAAACAACTAAAACTGTTAATTAATAACGATAATAATAAAGTCAAATACCTATATTTCATCTAAAACACAGTGCTATAAATAGCATTCTAAAAAAAAGATATTTTTATATTTAGTATACTCAGCACAATTTTTCACATTGGCTAAAGATAGATACTACTCATGATAAATATAAATCTCTCCTCTTTAATACAACGCCTACACCCTATTACTAAAGTTGCTTTAGAAGACGCTGCCGCGCTTGCTGTTTCTGAGCGCGCATCAGAAATCCAAATCGAACACTTTCTACTTAGCTTGTTAGAGCGCCCAAACAGCGACTTTGATCAACTGCTTTCTCATTTTGATTGTTCAGAAAATCTTTTACGACAAAGTATCAAATCAAGTCTAGAGAACAACCATCAAAATCATGGGGGTAAGCCCGTCTTTTCTGCAATGCTGATTGAATGGCTACAAGAGGCATGGCTTGTCTCTTCGCTTGATCTATCAGAAACCCAAATTCGCTCAGGCGCATTATTACTGACTCTTGTTAGCAACCCACTGCGATACGGTCAACACGGTTACTCTTCTTTATTAGAAAGCATTAACCCTGAAACCTTAAAACGAAACTTTGTTGAATTAACATCGCGTTCTATTGAATCTCAAGTGGCCACATCAGAACAAACCCATGCGCGTGAAGATGGCTCGGCACTAAGCAAATTTACGACCGACTTTACGGGTAAAGCACGCAAGGGTGAGATTGACCCTGTGTTTTGTCGTGATCAAGAAATCCGTCAAATTATTGATATTTTAGCCCGTCGCCGAAAGAACAATCCAATAGCCGTGGGTGAGCCCGGTGTAGGTAAAACAGCCGTAGTCGAAGGTCTTGCCCTTAAAATAGTACAAGGTGAAGTACCAGACTGTTTAAAAGGTGTTGAGCTTTACGGTTTAGACATGGGCTTGCTACAGGCAGGAGCGAGTGTAAAAGGTGAGTTTGAAAAACGCTTAAACGCCGTCCTTGATGAAGTTAAAAACTCGCCAACGCCAATTATTCTTTTTATTGATGAAGCACACACACTTGTTGGCGGTGGTAACCAAGCCGGTGGCAGTGACGCGGCAAACCTATTAAAGCCTGCGCTTGCTCGTGGTGAAGTAAAAACCATTGCAGCGACAACGTGGTCTGAGTACAAAAAATACTTTGAAAAAGACCCCGCCTTAGCTCGTCGATTCCAACTAGTTAAACTGGATGAGCCATCAACAGAACAAGCAGCACTGATTATTCGTGGCTTACGCACTGTTTATGAAAAATCACACAATGTGTACGTTCGTGACGATGCAATTACCGCAGCGGCAACCTTATCTGATCGTTATATTTCTGGGCGTCAACTGCCAGATAAAGCCATCGATGTGCTTGATACGGCCTGTGCCCGAGTCAATATCAGCTTAAACGCCATTCCTGCACCAATAGAAACACTGCAACAAGAAATTGCTGCATTAGAACGTGAATTAGAAGCCCTTGAACGTGATAAATTACAACAAACAGGTGATAAGCACGCTTTGGCCCTCATTCCAGAATTACAAGAAAGAATGGATCAAGCCCTAGAAGAACAGTCTGTTTTACAGCATCAATGGAAAAAAGAACAAGCGTTAATCCATGAAATGATTGAGTTACGCACCCACCTTCATGACCTAACATTAGGGTCAGGGACTCAATCAGAAAACGACGAAGAGACAGAAGAAGATGATAACGCGCCTAGCTGTCGTTCTTTTACTGAAGAAGAAACTCGTCAAGCGATTCACACATGTAACGAGCAATTAGACAATGTTCGAGGCTCGCATCCTCTTGTTCATTTTGAAGTTGGCCCAGATGAAATAAGCCAAGTGATTTCAGATTGGACAGGCATTCCGATGGGGAAAATGCTGCAAGATGAAGCGCAAACGACGCTTAACCTGCAATCTGCATTAACAGAAAGCATCAAGGGTCAACCTTTTGCTATTCAAGCGCTGACCGAAGGTCTACAAACAGCGAAAGCCGGATTAGTAAACCCAGATGCACCAACCGGTGTTTTCTTGTTGGTTGGTCCAAGTGGTGTCGGTAAAACAGAAACAGCTCGTGCCATTGCTGATCAAATGTTCGGTGGCGAACGTTTCATGACAACAATCAACATGTCTGAGTTCCAAGAAAAACACACGGTATCTCGCTTAATTGGTTCTCCTCCAGGTTATGTTGGCTACGGTGAAGGCGGCATGTTAACGGAAGCAGTACGTCAGCGTCCTTACTCTGTTGTTCTGTTAGATGAAGTAGAAAAAGCCGATCCAGAAGTGCTGAATTTGTTCTACCAAGTCTTTGATAAAGGGACATTAAATGATGGTGAAGGTCGTACTATCGACTTTAAAAACACATTAATCATTATGACCAGTAACTTGGCGACGCATGAGATTGAATCCCTTGTCCAGCAATCTAAAGACATTGATGCCAATATCGTTGCTGAAGCCATTCGTCCAACACTCAATAATCACTTCAAACCTGCGTTATTAGCACGTATGAACGTATTGCCATTCCTTCCTCTAAACGATGAAGCCATGACAGAAATTATTGTTCATAAACTAAATAAAGTGTCTGCACGCTTAAATAAACACCATAAGCTGACACTGAGTTATAACGATGAATTGGTCTCGTTCATTCTTGCTAATTGTCGCTTGGCGGAAACCGGGGCTCGTAATATTGATGCGGTGATCAACCGTCAACTATTGCCTCAACTTTCAACTCAGCTTTTAGCTCATGATAAAGATGAAGCACACACACAAATTGTCATTTCTATTGATGACCAAGGAACCTTAGGTTATGTCTTTAGCTAAGCCAGACAACCTAAATAATGCCCTACTTGCGATCAGCCAATCTCTGGCTGATCGCAGCCAATTAGCGTTAACACTTGACGCTATTTTGGCCGCAGCACGTCAACTTACCTTTGCTGACCATGGCATTATTTATGTATTAGACCAGACAGGACAAGCACTGATCCCCAGTGTTGTGCATCATAACGAACGTATATTGGCCGATCACCCTTGGTTACCACTCACATTAGACTCAACCAATGAGACCGACCCTTTTAACTATGCGATTCGTAATGGTGAAGTGGTACTGATTAACGATCTCTATCAATACAATGGCTATCACTGTGATGAAATTTATCAATCTGAGACCATTTTAACTCGTAAAAGCCAAAACTTATTAGCGTGGCCTTTAATTGATAACGAACAAAAAACAGTCGGTTTATTGGTTTTATTCAATTTAAATGCCATTGATGATGAGGCAAGTTTGACTGGTTTTTGTCAAATGGCAGCGACGAATATTCGCCAAGCCGTTTGGCTTGAAACCTATGGCTATATGATCAAAGAACTATCAAAAGACAATGCCAGCCTTGTTTTAGAGAACAACCAACTTAAGCAAAGAAAACAAAGCCAATACAACGGCCCAATCGCTGACAGTGAAGTCATGATCAATGCCTTAAATCGGTTAAACAAAGTATTAACCTTGCCAGTAGATGTACTCATTCGTGGTGAAACGGGCGTGGGTAAAGAAGTGATCGCTCAATATATTCATGATAATTCTGATCGCTCACAACAAGCATTAATCGTTCAAAACTGTGCTGCGATCCCTGAACAACTATTAGAATCCGAACTTTTTGGGCATAAAAAAGGCGCGTTTACAGGCGCAGATAAAGACAAAGTAGGACTCTTTGAAGCCGCCAACGGCGGAACCCTTTTCTTAGATGAAATTGGGGACATGCCTTTATTGCTACAAGCCAAATTGTTGCGTGTATTGCAAGAACGTAAATTTAGGCCTTTGGGCGGAAATAAAGAAATAACCGTGAATGTTCGCGTCTTAGCCGCCACTCACGCAAACCTAATGGATAAGATCAAAAAGAATGAGTTTAGAGCGGATTTATTCTATCGCTTAAATGTATTTCCAATCACTATCCCACCACTAAGAGAGCGACAAGCGGATGTGATTCCTCTTGCTGAACACTTTATTAAGCACATCAGCGAAAGCATGAATATAGAGCCTCCGGTGCTAAATAAACAAGTTAGAAAACAACTAATTGAGTACTCATACCCGGGTAACGTTAGAGAGTTAAAAAATATTGTTGAACGGTCTGTTTTCTTATCTGACTTTGAAACCATTTCATCGATTGAATTCGGTGATAACGAACAAATTCAAACAGAAGACGCTCCCACTCAAGTACGAGCAACGTCATCCCCAGAAGACGATCTCGATGGCATTAATTCACTTAAAAATATCGTCGGTAACTATGAAAAGAACATTCTGATTGAGTGTTTAAATACGTATAACTGGCAAACAAAACGTGTGGCTGAGTATCTTGCTCTTCCATTAAGTACCCTTAACCACAAAATGAAAAAACACAACATTTCATCCGAGCATACACACTAAATGAAACCATACCTCTTATTTATTCCAACAACATTATTTATTGCTGGCTGCTCTAATAACACACAAACCTTCGATCCACTGGCTCCGTATAAAAACGTACATATTATCGGCAGAAAGAATCAAAGCATTGGTTCATTTAATTATCTAACAAAAGACGCTGAAGGCTACATAGATAAAGAAGTGATCGTTTATTTTGATAAAATACCGTTCACCAAAACCTTTAATTTATGTGCCGATCAAGGGGTATACATTGCGAACTGCCAAAGTAAAATAATGGTATCCCCGACTCAAAATAATGGGGTTATTTTTAGCTACGATTTAAATTTCTATAATGGCAACTACCCTGCCAGAGTCGGCAGCATGAACATTTTATTACCGAGCACAACAGCAAGAAGAATGGATAATTTGACTCAATATACCTCTGCAGAGTTTAGTGAAGATCAATTCTTAACAACAGATAAATTAGAGGAAGCTACGTTTATTTCAATGAAGCCTTCTTAATATAAGTAATTAGCTTATTTTTCTGTAGACAATAAAAAACCGCCTGATGGCGGTTTTTTATTCTGAAATTAGCTTATACCTTGATCTGATGGCGCCGATCGAGTTTCAGCCTTATCTTCTATCCAATCTTTCAACCATTTTTTCTGCTTTTCTTTGTCTTTGTCTTCATCTAGCTTTTTCCATTTAGCTTGTGCTGATATGTCTAAGCTAGCTGATTTATCCCCCTCTTGAGTCCAAGGTAAATCACTGCCATAAAAACGCTCACTGTCTGGTAGTTCGATCGCTAATGGAGAACCTGAAACATATTTACTCTCTCCCTTATCAATACCTTCTTGGTATAATCCAAAAAGACGTAATTCAGAAGAATAAATTTCACCAGTGTCGTCATCTAGTATCGGTCCAAACGGTCTTAATCCTTTGACCTTTCTTCCTGTTGGAGACATATAATCCAAATCAAATTTCATGATATAGACTTTTCTCGTTCGTGTTCCTACATGCAGCATTGACTGTGGTTCACCTTTAACTCTTTCGAATACTTGAGAGGCAAAGTCGACAAAGGCTTGCTTATCTTCAGTCTGAACATCCAATTCAACATAAGTAGAGTCTATATTTTTATAGGTATTGCCTTTCGAATATTTCTCTATATTTTCAGGCTCATAATTAATATCCATAACATGATAAACAGAACTAAAGTAACTTGGTCCTTTTGCATTATCTTTAAACAGAGAAGTAGAGTGTTGCTCTTCAATACTTAACTTTAGTTGCATTGTGATCTTATCAAGATTGAAACCAATACTCTTGTAATCTTCACGGTTATCTTTATCTGCTAAGAAGGCCACATAAATCGAGGTTGGTTGCTCTTTACTCCAATCAAACTGTCGAGAATTTATTGGCTTTTGTTTATCAAACCATTCAAATTCATTTCCTATGTTTAATGCAGCAAGCGAAGTAATATTTCCTTCTATATAGGGCTTTTTACCTGTTCCTTTACTGGCTTCATTAGCCTTAACGAAACTCTCAACAAGTAAATCAGCTTCATTAATTACCGCACTTTGATTACCTAATCCATCAAAGAGATATAACGGTTTAGTTGATGTATCAACTCTTCCATAGGTATTGTTGTCATCAATGCCATAGTGAATATTGCTCATATCGTAAAGCACGCCACCAACGTCCAGTTTTTCTATCGAAACTTTATGCTGATTAAGCTTAAAGAAATACGACAGAGCTTTGTATTTACCATCTTGTTTCCACGTATCAAAATTTTCATACCAATACCCAGAAAACAGAGGTTTAAGACCGGGGACTTCATACTCACCGAACCAATAGGTTGGTTCAAATTCAACAGCGGTTAACGTTTGTTTTTCATCTTTATCCGCAGCGTAGTTATCGCCTAATTGTTGTGTGTAGTATGACGTCAATTCTTTATCTGATGACCCGCACACGGTTAAATCAGACACTTCTTTTGCTGATAACAAGACTTGATATTGAGGACCATCAACATCAAGCCAGCCACGATCACAACCATAACTTAATGTTGCTTTAAAGAATTTCTTCGCATCTTCTGACGCGTCTTTGGTTAATACAACTTGCAACTTAACACGAGTAAATGGTGTGATACGGTTTGTTTTACCTTCTTCTTTCCACTCTGAATAAGGTATCCATGATTTATCATCATCTCGATCGTTAAGCACCAATAAACGACTAAAACCAATATCGTCTGATTTTACATCTTGAGCGGTATTGTTAAACAACTTAGCAAAATCGACAAAACCATTCTCTTTGTCATCCATATACAAACTGGTTTGCACAGGGAACCCGGTATTAAACGTACCTTGAATTTTAGCTCGTTTAACTAAATGTTTCGTTGCTTCATCCAACGTTGCTTTCTTATTCTTATTGGCATATTCCACAAAGAAAGAACGTGCTTGTGATGCGCCAGTTTTATCATCTCTCACTCGGTTCAGCCAATTCTGAGCCATGGTGTTGTAAGACGACTGAGGCGCTTCCCAATTATCATTAAGAATATAAGTTTCTATGTAGTCTTGAACTCGATCGTTTATGAGTTCTTTTTTATAATCACTATTTGAGCTGCTCCCTAGTGATATTCTGGCAAACAATTCAATTAAACCATTTAACGCTAAAGCTCGAAGTAAGAAACGTTTTTGTAATTCTTCTGATGTTTTATTCGCCTTTAGAAACGCTTCTACCTCTTCTTTTTTTGTTAACTGCTGTTCGATTTTCACCTTAAATCCACGATACTGTTGCAATACTTCAATGTGAATTTTACCTAATTGGTTTAGCTCATTAACGTTCTGATATTTGGCTTTAAAATCCTTGTAAGCCCCTTCTGTTAGTATTGAATCTAAAAAGCTTAACCCACTGTCCGCAATACTAGCACCTTCTTTTATCAATAGAACCCCAGCCGCAACAGGAGCGATAGGGGTTAACATTGCTACTCCCATTAAAGAGTTGAATACTGCTGACACTTGCTCTTTTTGATTATTATCTTGCCCGACATCAATTGCCTGTTTTGCTTGACGAACTTTCTCTAAGTCAATCATACCCGTTCGGCTAGGAGGTAAAGCCAATGAGTACGTTGGAGGCAATAGACTGATTTCAACACGTCGATCTTCTGCTAACGCTGAATCGTCCCCAGTTTCACTCATAGCAACTTTGACGTTGGAGGCACTTATTGGTTGAGTGTTGCCATGTGACAAAGTAATAATACGCTCAGATAATGTTTTATCTTCTTTCGCTTTATCTAAAATCACCTGTTCAATTTGCTTCGCGCGATCCTCAGCAATCGTTTTATTCGCCTTATCACTGCCAATTAGCCCTGCGTGCCCATCGATTTGAATTCGATAGTCTGGGTGTATTTTGAGTAGCTCAGCAATTTTCTCACAAACTTTATCAATATCACTGCGTAATGTCGTACCTGTATTTGGTAACTCCGACGAATTAAATTTGAAGTTAATATGAATAATCGCACGAGTACCTTGCGTAATAATACGAGCTATTTGCTCCTTACCGTCATTATTCAAAATCTTAGTGGCATCTGAAAGCTGCTTAGCCCAGTCCGCCTCTGCTTTTACCATCACAATTTTTTGCAAATAATCAGTGGTTGCACCATCAAAGTCTTCTTGTGCTTCATCCGATTTTTTCTCTAGCTTTCCTTGTTTATCTACTAGCTGATAAAAATCATACATACTGCCAATACTGTCTACAATAGGTAAGCCTTTAGCCAATTTTGTATAGGCACTTCCCTCAAACCAACTTGCCGCAAGGTTTCGAGTACTAACGGATGCCCCGTGCTCTTGAAAGTTTTCTTTCATCTCTTTTAGCGCATTCTGCATAAACGTTTTATTAGCAAAACCTTTACGCACCGCTCTTTCTAAAGTTTGCGAGGCAGTTAAATTAAATCGTTGTACTCTTTCGGTGAGCTTAACTGCATCGGTAAACGCATCACGCGCTTCTTTAACCGATTGCAACCCAAATAAGAAACTAGCCCCAGCAGTAAGCGGCTCTGGTAAAACACCCTCAACGGTTAACTTACCCCAAATGTTTTTTGCCACACTAGTTGCAATTTGTTGGCTAGATAAATCACCAAATACACCAATGCCTTTTGTCGCAAAACCTTGGGCGTAAGATTGCGCGGTTTTTTGTACTGCGGATGCTACACCAAGCGTGGCTACACCAGTGCCTTTTAACGCCACTGTATTTCCTTGCTGTGTCATAAAATCAGAATAGCTAGGTAGTGCCGTTGGGTATTGATAAATTAAGCACTCTTCAAGAGAGATTAAATCACCGCATACCATCGCCAACTTACCAAAACCGCTTATCGGTTTAAAAGTGACTTTTTCATGCAGATCATAAGTATAGACGTCTTGTATCCTTCCACTCTCTGGATGCTTATCATTCGCTTTAAATTTTAATTGCCCTTGCTTTACTGAATCAGGAAAAATAGCGTCTATTCCTTCTTCTAATATTTCTTTTTGCTTATCTAAATAGTCTTTTACCCAAAAGCTTGTTCGCAGTAAAAAATAACCATCATCAATTAATGTAGGATCAAAATTAAACACTACGCTCGGTAGTGTAGCTTTAGCTTCATCTGTTTTTTCTTGGTTAGGGTTAGGCTTAGTGATAAAACTCGTAGCCAAAACATCCTCAGCTTCACCTGAATTGTCTTGTTTAGGTTTCACTTGAATAAGAGAAACCTCTGCCCCCACATACAAATCACTGCTGAACACCACCCCAAGCGAGTGAAAAACAGGAGTAATAATGCCTTGAATTTCTGTTACTTCACTCGCTATAATTTTGTTATACCAAGCCTTGTAGTCATTCTGCTCATCTGTCAGCGGTTTTTTATAGGGTTCAGCTAACTGGCTAACTTTGATTTTACTGATAGTAAATTCAATTAATTTAGAATATTTTTCTTCCGTTTTTAATTTATTGGAATAAATATCTTTTAGTGAATCGTTTAACGCTTTAACGCTGGTGTGTGTTTCAGCCAGTTGTCCAATCACATTTAATGGCGGAAACATTAATGAATATGGTTTATCTAAATTTAATTCACTAACCGTTAATGCCTGCTTATGACGTAAAAAGGTTTGTTTTTTTGCTATGGTTTCAGGGGCTGCATTCTCATCAAAATAACCCAGCTGACATAATAAACCGTCTTTATTCGTTCCCCATAATACTGGCTTTTCAGTATCATGAACCAAAACAGGCGTAAAAGGGATTGGGCGAACATTGCGTAAATCATTAGCCTCGGTTAAATCAGATGATTGGTGCCAAGTTCTAAACTCTTTTGTTCGTCCATTATCATGAAGGTCAAAATATGCACCTAAGAGGTAAACACCATGATCATAAGTCTTTAAAGCAGACATTACTTGCCCTCCTTGAACCATAAACCATTATTTGCTAATCCATTATAAAGGATCCCTTCTCCTGACATGGCACCATGTGAGAAAGCACTCCATGACCACACTTTATCCTCGATACGATCAACAATAGTGACATAAGTCATTTTACTAAGGGCACTATAATGAGCATCTTTGCCTAAAATTTGAGCAGGAACAAAACCATCAACCATTTGTTTTACGGTTCCTTTTTCTATATCAAAAAAGAAACCAAAAGAAGGGTTGGATCCCCAAGCGTAACGACCTTCTGGATCAATAGAACTTATATCCAATGAACGCTCATTCATTGACAGTGAACGATCGACACCAATCCAATTGATCTCTTCATTAGTATTCGCATCTTCAATCAAAACGCCAAAATCTAAAACAGTCGTTCGCTTTCCTCCAAAGTTAACTGCTGTGGTTCTTACATCGAAATCAATCTCACTAATTTCACCAGTCTCAGAATCCCAACGAGAATAACGATTACGATATCTCTCATGATACAAATAGCGGCTGTCCTCAGACCAAAGCATATCAAGTGGAGAGGTAGTCTTCTGTACAACTGTCACTTTACCTGTTTTTAAATCATACACACTTTTATGACCACCAGAGCCAGCCCAAGCGACGTAACGATTATTTGGCGAACGAGTTAAATTTCGCACCGCAGTTAAATCTATGGTTGCATCCGTCACCAAGCGTAAATCTGTTCCGTCGGTTTTCATGCTCCAAATTTTAAGTCCGCTCTCATATTCATCTTTTGAGCTTGAGTTCGCCCACGCAAATTGAAAACGCGGTAAATCGTATGAGCTGGCATCATTAAGATCTTCTTTTGGCCACTCTTTGGCTTTTTCAACAAAGTAACGTGGAAAGTCTTGATACATTACTTTTAATTCTTTTTTTCGCCCAAACGCCGCATGTTCACTGCTTTCCATGATGTAATAGTTATGCTCACCCACATAGGTGCGATCTGGGTGTTGCTCTGCTCTTAATTGAGCCGCTTCTGCTGCCACACTTTCAGGGTCATTGCACCCCAGTAAAGTGATGCTAAATAGTGCAAGTAATAGTATTTTTTTCATTGTTCTAGCCTATTAATTCTGAAATTTTAATTTTTGTTTTCAAAACGGATAATTCATATTCTTTCGTCCCTAAATCAGCACTGGCACCACGAATAATATCAACGTCTTCAACTTCTTTTGGCCAACCAGAAAAAGGAAGGTTTAAGAATCCTTCATCATCGGATTTTGCTTGTCTGAAATAAACTTTTTGTGACCATTCTTCCTTTTCATTTCTTAACATAAAGAAATCATCAGGTTGGTCTGTTGTGCTGCAAATTCGGTAACGTAGTGTGATTTGATTTTTTGGTGGCATCACAGTGATTGCAGCAATATTGCTATCATTCTGCTCGTTGATAATATGAGATCCAAATGAGGTATTTTTTGCCATAGGAAGTGCATAAACATACTCACCATCAAACGCTTGTTGCTGGCTATAAACCGACATTTCATCAATGGATACCGCGATATTGGCATAATTAGATTCTAGTGAGCTTATCTCTGTATCAGATAATGCCGCTTGGCTATAACTCACGTAACAATCAGTCTGTACCTCGCCTAAAATTTTATAAGGTAACCAGACATGAGGCATTGGATAACTCATTGCTTCACGCTCATTAGACGCTTGATTTTTTATTGGACTTTCATGCGTTTCAAGTAAAATCTCATCATGCTCAAAATCAACAAATTTTAGCTCGACCTCTTCTGCAACCAAATTAAATACCCTGCCTTGTTCGCAAATATCCAGTTCTCCAGAAAATACCTTTTGCCCTTGCTGATATAATTCAAACTTCTCAAAAGACACATTATCTTCAGGAAAAAAATCAGACGCATTGATATTTGCATGTCGCGTGGCCAATGGCTCTTTTCGTTCATGCTGAATATCAAGATCGCAAAAGTAACCAGTAGAATCAATCGTAATTTCTCGCCATACTTTGCCATTCCAAATAACATAAAAGAAACCGCTTCGGTGTAAAGCGTATTCTTCTCCTTGCTTCTTCATTGGCACCACTGGCACCAACACATTATCCCATTCATCCATCTCTGTTTTTTTCTCAACAGGTTGAATGTTTTCGGCAAGCAGTAATTTTAGTGGTTGTGGCGTGCCATTCATTGGAATGGTGAGGTAAAGGTTTCTTGGCTCTGGCTCTAAATCTTTAAAAATGGCAATACTGCGATGAGCAGCATGAATATCGGCTCTTGGTTTGGTGATTTTTTCTTTTTGTTCATCAGACTTAGCAAGCAACAAAGAAGCCGCATTATTTGGCCACTGCCCTGCAAACTCTACGACTATTTTATTCTCAGGCGTCGGTTCGACTGGCGTATATTGAAGACTGCGAGATAGCACGACATCATCAGTGACTGCTTGGAAATTTGCTTTCACATACTTTGTCGATTGAGTCTCACTCACTCGCGCCATGTGCTTGTTTAACTGCGGGTATTGAACGAGTTGAGTATCTGATAGCGGTTTAGTTCGCTTTGCTGTCGATATCGCTATCCATTCACCCCTTACTAGCTTTTGATTTAAGGCCGTAAGTAATGAATGCACATTTTTTGTCGAGGAAAGCGCTAAAGATTCCCTTAACGGGGATGGTAGGGACTTTACAATATTCTGTGAATTTTTCTCACGAGAAAGCAGCCTAACGACCTCGTCAGGAGTGAGAATATATTCTAGCTCTTGATGTGATAAAGAAAGGCTAGGAATAAGTTTGCAAGTAAAATGCATGTAGGTCTCCACAACCATAAACAAAGATTCAATATTGGTTGTAGTGATAGTTAAGCTGATAAGGCTTAGGTAGAACGATTTGGTTTATGGATTTTACTGTTCTTTATAAATTCATTCAATCGCTTACTGCAATTAAAATTTAATTTAAAATAATGAACACTCTAAGTGTGATATTTAGCACAAAAAAATATCACTTTTTAAAGGGCCAAAACTCACAAGTAATGGCCCTTCGTTAGTTAAATCTAACCCATACTTATAAAAATAATATCTCGCTCAGCATCTAATAAGATTGCATCTCGTTGTGCAGCATTAAAAATGATAAGACCCTATTAATTAGATATAAACTAAAAGCCAATATAAACCTTCATTTTACCAATACTGTTTTTCGTACCAAAATCTAGAGAGGGATCATCTAAAGATAATACACCACCTAAAGAACCCGTTAAATTAACAAGTAAGCTTCTCATTTTCGTATCTTGATTATATTTTGGCAACGAGTTAACTGTCTTGGTTATTTGTCCACTTTCAGAACGTCCCTTCCACCGCTCAACCATCGGATCTATCAATTTATTTAGACCGCCATCTTTAATATACCCCTCAAATAAACCAGCCATAATAGCCTCGCTACTATTCGTTATACCTAAAAGAAGTTCAGCTAACGCTGGATAAGCATGTTTTCTAGCTTCAATGGTGTCCTTGTCATTCTGTACTAAAACATCCTCAATTATTCTTGTTGTCACTTCAGTTAATGCCTCATTTAAGTTAGGTGAGGTATTCATTATCTGTGTCATACCTCCTTCAGCTGAAAGAAGGTGCATCACTTCATGGCGAGCAAGATGTTCCCCACCAGCAATATTTAAAGCAAAAATAGGTTTTCCGGGAATATTCTGTGAAGTAAAGCCTAAGGAATCGGTGGATTTGATGTATCTCTCAGCTGAGTCCTTTGTCTCGTAATTTGGAGAATCAGATAATCGATCATCCTCAAAAAAAGCATCCACAAGCTCTTCTTTATTCACGAATTTTAATATCTCATTGTCTTTCGAATATGAATAAAACTCATCAAATATTCCTGAGAATTGCATTAACTTTTCATTAAAGTCTTCGTTAAAATTAATTTCTCTAACTCTGCTACGATAATCTTCAATGGTTTGAGGTGCTCTAACGTTTTCATCTGATAATGTCACAGCCTCATCTAAAGCAAGTAAGGTCTGATTATTCATAACACCTTCTTTCTCTTTCATTTCATACTCAGTATGCACCTCGTGTGTTGGTACAAACTTACTTTGAAACTCCATCACGGCTTGTTCGGTTTTAGCGCCAAAATCACCGTCAGCACCGTGCTTACCTAAATCAAAATTAAGCGCAAGTAACGCCTTTTGAATTGCCTTAATGTCATTATTTTTCTTTTCGTCTTTATCGCCTTTCTTAATTGCTTCTTTCTTTTCTTGAGCTAGCGCTTCAAGTCCATCAGAACAAGACAATATAGTAGAGTGAAGCAGCACTGAGTTTACTTTAATTACAGGTGTATGTTTATTCAAAGCCGTATCATCTTGAACGAATACATGCGCAACATCTGAGAATTGTTTCTCTATCACACTCCACACATTCAGAAAGGAAAACACCCACTTATTACCGCTCACATCTTCTGGACTGAGAGCGTTTCGATAAACTTCCCCTGATCCTTCTTCGCTTTGCGTTGTTTTCTTAACTCGCAATTCATTACCTAATGCCAATGCTCCGCCTTTATATATCGGATTATCTGCATTTAAATCAAACAATTCTTTCGCGGCCACTCCATACTGTCCTGCAATTTCACTCCACTTTTCAGGTGCGCCGCTCTCTGGATTGATTTTACAGACATGAAGCTGGGTGTTCTCTTGCTCAGTGGGCGCGTCTTTTATAGTGATTACTTTGCCCGGCTCAATAATATCGGGGTTCTTAATCTGAGGATTCAAAGCAAGGATAGCCTCATACGTAATACCTTGTTTTTTAGCAATCAAATCAAGTGTCTCTCCAGATTGAACTGCATACGTCACTTTTCCATTATCTTCTTTCTCTCTCACGATAATGTCATCTGAACGAGCATTAACCGCTTCATCTGGATTTACCAGACACGCGTTCTCATCAAGCCATTGAGCGTTAATCTCACTTAATTTCTCTTGTGTCATTTTCTCTTTGGTATATAACAAGTGTTGACGAGAAATAACGGTATTTTCTATTTTCCAAGGCAGTAAAATAAAGGCGTATTCATGATCTGATAACAAATCAGAAGACAACGTTTTTCCTTTTGAATAAGTCACTTTAAAAGACGATTTATCCCCACCCGATAATTGGTATTCATTCGCTAATTCATCATCAATAAAGTGATAAAAAAATCCAACTTTAGGCCACGCTAAGCGATCATAGACTTGAATGGATGGCTTAATAGGTACAAAAAACTCAGCGTGAGTGCCAGTGCCTTTTTTAACTGGAGAAACATCATCAAAAGTGCTGCTGTGACCACTTGAAATAAAAAACTCACGAATAAGGCTCTTAGGCTCATTTACATTGACACTTGCGGTCAATAAGCTGAACCCCTTATCGGTTTGGGATTTTGTCCATAGTGATATACTCGCTTCTTCTTTAGTTTTTCCTAAAGAAAATGCACCAACTTGATAAGAATTGAGCTCTCCAACTGAACAGGCTATTTCAATCGAGTATTCAAACTCTGCTGTATCAATTGGTTTCTCTTTGGCTGACTCATTATGCGGGGTATCCGCTTTAGCTTCTTTAGCAAGATCTTCGTTCCACGGGTAATACGCTCGAACAAAAGTTTTATCATTTTCTTTCATTGCACACACTCAAGGTTATATTAATAACAAAATTAATATTTAACCTTACCAAACCTTAACTTTACCTATAGATTTAACTCCTAGGCAGAATAACGGAATCTACAGCCACTTTTACCAAAATGGTTATCGTGGGATATTCTCCTAAAGTTTAGCCTTGCCAAAAGCATTCACAATTAAATCAAACTAACGACCTACCATCAGCTATATCAATTAGTTGTAAAAGCTTCAGTAAGCAGGAAGAAAAGTACTAAGCTGGTCTGAGTCCAAAAAACCAAATTGAAGCTCCAAACGACAGATACGACAAAAAACGCTATTAAGCGCATCATTTTTAATAAGTTGGAATTTTAAAACAGGAACAATCTCTTGAGGAGGATAAAAAGAGATTGGAGCGTACAGCGGGAATCGAACCCGCAAATCATCAGCTTGGAAGGCTTACAGCCAAGTGAATAGAAATTGTACTATGCATCACAATTCCTTATATATCAACATCTAATGTGCTAATTATATATTGAGCTTAACACCATTTAATGACATATTAAACTTAAGTGATTAAATATTGGGCACCAACAAATAGCTACTTTTGGTACCTTATGTATTACAAAAGGATCTTAGATGGCTCGAGTATTGTCTCAAAGAAAGAAGAAAAACTTATCCGTTAACATTCACCCAAACGCACTGCACGCTTTCGAATTTTATCAACAGCAATCATTCTTATTCGACCCAAACATCTTATCTCCAGCCGCTCTTTCCTTGATGAATAAGCATCAAATATTTCAGGGGACTCACCCTTCTGAAAAGCAATATTTTATATTTTCTGGCTTTACTACACTCAATTTCTCACTCAATACATTTAATATTAAAGATGCAACAGTCTTAACTTATCGCAATTTATCTGACTCTGAAATCAAAGAAATTGCATGGCTATCAGTATGTAGAACTTTCCTTTCATCACTCCAAAATAAACGACTTGAGATCTTCAGAATTGCACTAAATCAATCTGTACCAAAAGACGTTATTCACTCTTTATTCAACTCTAGTCCACTAACTCAATCATTACTTTCAGAGCATACCCATCTGTCTATTTCAGGCTTAAAAAAACAAAACAAAGAAATAGAAGACATTTCAAACATTCAAATTGTCGATATTTTTGAAAGTTTAAAAGGCGTATATGATGAACGATAATCAATGGTTAAATAGTTATGCTGATAAAAATCAACAGTACTTTTTTGAAGAATTATTTTATGGAAATAAGGAACAAAAAGCGGCCTTAGCAAAAGAAGTAATTCGACTCTGTGATCTTTTTCCATCTCAGTTTCGAGATGATTTTGACGAAATCCAACAATTATCTTCTATCGCTACACGTTATTTAAATGAAAAATCAGTGGCCCTTTCAGCTGTTCATAATAGTTTAAAAGAAAAAAAACTGATCACAAAATGTAAGATTGCTGCTTTTGTAGCATCAGAATTAACACTGACTTCTTATAACAAAACTAAATTTGACCATTACAAAGCAGTCACTTTAATTGTGATCATGAGGCTGAGTCTAAGAGGTGAACACAAATCAAAAGTTGATAGTATTTGTAATGAGATCAGACAATATTCTCTCGGTTATAGAGAGCGTCTATCAAGTTATTTACCATCACTAAAGCAGTCATCTTTTTTGGAATTAATTGAGTACTTTGAAGAAATAACTGATGATGATTCCATCGAAAATACACCAATTAGCAGATGCCTGAATAAATACAAAGTACCTTACCGAGACAGTTATTATGGTAATGAAGGGATCCACAGAAAGTCTGGAACTAGAGAATTTAAACGCTCAGGTACATTATCTATAAAACCTAAAATAATGTTTGATAATGATACTTCTTTACTTGAGGTAAAAGAGCTTTCGCTACAATCCTCTCAAAAAAATCAAGCATGGGAAAATGAAGAAGAACAAGCGGCAGTGTCACGTACCCTTTCGTTAGTCTCCTCTTCAAAGTTTGCAACCAAAGACAAGTTCATTAATGTACTTCAAGCCCAAGCAATTAATCAACATATCAGAAAACGCTCAATGGATCTCACTTGCGATGTAC
This sequence comes from Aliivibrio sp. SR45-2, assembly GCF_963890165.1. Classification (NCBI taxonomy): domain Bacteria; kingdom Pseudomonadati; phylum Pseudomonadota; class Gammaproteobacteria; order Vibrionales; family Vibrionaceae; genus Aliivibrio; species Aliivibrio sp. SR45-2. Next base: position 38,996 of record NZ_CAWPRC010000142.1, read on the forward strand.
AATCCCTCACGATTGATCATGTAAAATGTATAATTAATGACAGTTCTCAAGCTATCCAACACTCCAGTGAACACAGTGATGCCGCAAAAGTAATTCTACTCATGTTAATCACTGGAAGTGCTTTTGATAATATCAAAAAGTGGAAAGCAGAAAAGAGCCAAAAAACAGGAAGTATTATTGGAGTCAGACGTGAGTTTATACTTCCTACTCAAAAAATTCGCGAAGAGCTTCAAGATATAATGCCTAAGATAATACAGAATTACGTATTACCACTCCCCCTAAACATTCTTACTGGATTAAAAAACTTTCGCTTTAAACACTTAAGCATGAGTGATATCGCAGAGTTTCTCTCAATAATCAATAAAAGACATGAAATATCAGTATCATTGACAAAAGTATCCTCTTTTTTAGTTAAAACCATGAAAAAAAATGGCATTGATATTAGCTTAATTGAATTAATATCAGGTCATGATCCCCAAAATCAACCAGCTCGGTTTTATACGTCCGTTTCACCACAACGGCTGCACAGTACCTATTTAAGATATCTAAAGTATCTCACCAAGATCAGTGACAATGACTTTTTAAGTGACACTGCAGAAGTTATGAGCAGTAATGCTTCGCTTGGCTCACCTTTTTATTTTCCTAATGCGTTATTGACTCAATTACTACTCCAATTAAAGCAGCTTAGTACTACTTATCAAACTAAGGATAAGTTCTATTTTTCAGAGCAGACCCATAATTTAAAAGTACTTTATCTTCAATTAATTCTAGGGCTCAGCTCTGGATATCGTCCAGTAGAAGGATGGTTTGGTACATTAAATGACATACATACTTCGACTGGTGAATACCGAATAGCAGAAAAAGAACGGGCAGTGGGTTATCGTGGTAGAGTTGTACGATTACCACTAGTGGCTATAGAGGCAATCGAAACCTATAAAAAATACTGTAATCACGCACTCATGTACTTCTCTAACACTTCACCCTCATTATTTGCTCGCTATGAGCAGGTACTTAATGGGGAGCTTCCTTTCTGCTTTTATCGCTATCATGATAGCTATGAAGAAACATTACCTTCAACCTACATGCGTCATATCGACCCAATTTTCCCACTACCTGCCAATTGGACTCGTCACTACATTCGATCATTTTTATTTGATAATAACATTCCAGACGAATTAATAGCGGCATGGCTTGGACATTCACACGGGAACCAGCTTCCTTTTGAACAATACAGTCAATTGAAGCGTAAGGATTTAATTATCATTCGAGATCTACTTCATTCTCATATAAAAATGCTAATTCAGGGAGAAACTCATGAATAATACTCCTATCGGTGAAGAGAAAAGGCATAAAACACGCTGCAAACATATTGCAAGAGTAACATTGAAAGCTGAACAACTTTTTAAAGATGCTTTTTCTAACGCCGAAAAGATCACTAATAGTGAACAATTTTCAGAAAGATGGGATAAATTTGAGGAGCGTTTATTTAATACATTTGGTCAACAGAAAGACTTTCGCCTATCTTTTAAGCATGGTGAAAATCTACTTAAAAAATACAAAGAAAAATACGGTTGGAGCTACTCTCCAACAACAACAATTATAACCAATACCCCAGCAAAGCAATACCGTGATACTCAATGGTTAAATCAAGCCTGGGCACTCTATGATGCCTATCAAGGATGGCGAAATTCACACTTAAACAATAGCATTGATGATATAAATTCAAGATACCAAACATTACTTTTATCTCTTATTTTTGAATCAGGACAGGGAAATATTGATGTTGTAATGTCCTTTCACAAACAGGTAACAGAAAAAGGTATAGATAATTTAAAACGCTTTAATTGCTATAGTTATCTAACCCTAACTCTCGATAATGAACAATTAAACACCAATGCAACAATTAATAATGAACGAATAACACAGTTTCACTGCTTCTTATCGATTCAAACCCTTGCTCAATTAAGACTATGGGATAAAATCGACACCAAAGCGTGGAAAGCCCCTGTTGGGGTTGATGCTGTATTTAACCTGCTTACAAAAAATATTATTAAACACAAACACACTCCTACAACTCTAAAGCGCTGGTGTGGTTGTGCCATGTTTTGGTATGAACATAAGGTTAACAATCACCTATCAGAAGCTTTATTTGAATTCAGAGTAGGAAGAACGGTATCTTACTCCCTACCTAGTGACAATCTAATCGCTATACTTAGCCCCAAGATTTCACCGGTAGAGTCTGCTTCATTCTATCATTTCAAATCTGATATCAATGTAAAACTACCTAACAAATCACTACGCACTTCTCATTCAACAATTACCTTAATAAGCTCTCAATTCTATGATGAACTCAAAGCAATATTCCAAAAAAGTAATTCAAAACATAAAATAAGCCCGTCAAAAATGTCTGAATTCCTGATTAATTTTTTAGATATGTACCAACTTGAATCATGGCAAATAATTTTCGTTGAGTGGCTAATTTACAAACTTCAAGGCTGTAAGGTATCAACAACAAAATACTACTTCCAGATACTCATTAAAGATTGGAACTTCCTCAACACTATTCATAATCTAACATTACAAACGAACAGTGAAGCAATTGAAGCATTATACCAGCAACAAATAGATAGACATAAGACTGAAAAATCGAAAGTTTTTTTCACCAATCGACTACAGGACCTGCATGGATTTTGTTCTTCGAATTTAAACCTTCCCCCTTTAGGGGATGAATTCTTCCACGTAAATCACAATCAAAAGCACACTCGTTCTGGATTAATAAGTGACCCATTATTTACTCAGCTACTTACTCACATTAATACTCTAACTGATATTAATGCGTTCGATAAATTAGCATTACAATCTATTTGTATTATTAGTTACCGATGTGGATTAAGAATTAATGAAATCTACAAGCTTCAAATTCGCAATATTCATTCCTGTTCTGTTGGTTGGATAGAAGTTCGACCAAATCAGTTGGGTGATAACAAATCAGCAAGTAGTTTAAGAAAGGTACCTTTATTTCCGTTATTACTCAAACATGAGGAATCTATCGTTTCTGAATATCTCAGATATAAACGAGAAATAGCTAAAAGTACTTCAACACCATTATTTAACATTGGTGATGATATCCATAAACCGTTTGATAAGTTTTCTGTATCTAGTTATGTAGGAGCATTTCTTAAGGTTACCTCCGGGTTATCACACTTGGTTTTTCATCACCTAAGACATAGCTGTCTTACAAGGCTTCAGCTTATGTTAGAGCTAAAAGATGCAAATAAAGTATTTCCCTATTTTTATTCCTATGCTGAGGAACAACATGATCGGATCCACTCACTTATATTCAAGAAAACCTTAACTCAAGGGTACTGGGAGATTGCACAATTTGCTGGCCACGAAAGTCCGGAAATGACATTCAAGCATTACTTTCACTTCAGTGATTTATTAGCGGCTCACTCAGCAAACTATTACCAGCAATCACTAACACTAGAAAATGCAATGAAATATGGGTTTCTTTCTCGTCGCCAATTTCAATACATTAACCGTAAAGTAAACAATGTTACTGTTGCTCACGCTTATAAACGATTAATTCGTTCGTTACACATTCAATCTATAGTCGATATAAAAGAGCCTATAAATCAACCTACGGTTAACTTAATTAATACTAATAAGGAACGCTATAGCATTGAGCTATGTCACTGTATTTTAGAGTCTATTTCTCAAGGTATTGATATACAAACCTTATCTTATAAATATCGACTAAAACAAGAAACCATTGATAAATGGTTAAAAAATACCAACTATCTAAAATCCCTAGAAACCAATACCTCTATTACTAATCCTAGATTGAAGAAGTATCATCGACACTTTCATCACTCACGTGCAAATGCACTAACTCCAGGGCGACTTAAAACAAAAGAAGAAAAAGAATATATTAAGAAATTTAATATTAAATTAAGAGATTACTACCCAAAGCATACTAAAGAAATCCAAGGGCAGATCCTTTACGCACTCACTCATCGGAGCATAAATCAATCTGGGATATTATTTTCAAGTCCAAAAGCATTAACAACCTTTATTTCTGAGTTGTCATTTGCCATTCCTAAGTCTCATTGGAGAGCTATTACGTTATACATGAAATCAAGTACTATTAAGGCTGAATGGAAAGAATCATTAAAAGGACTGAAAACAATAAGCGGAAAAGAAGGAGTCATAACAGGAAGAAGTGGTCATGGATCTGTTCGATTAGAGCTCATCAGCCCAACAGAGCAAAAAATGATACAAAATACTCACATGACAAAATACTCATCTCACCTTCTTGTTTATATTCTCTATTTTACTTTCGTGATGGTTGCTAATATAGATGGGATAAATTAAAAACAGCTTCCTGCTGTAACACCATACTTTGCAACCTATGAAGAAAATCTTTTGGGCGCTGGCATTGCTTGTAAAAATCACGAGCGTCAGATCTAGATATATCTAAATGTGGACTTATCTGTTTAACCATCGTCAATGAATGATCAATTTGCTTATTTGCATCTATTTCGGGTAATTCTATAATGTTCATTACATCATTAAATATTTTCACCCTCGTAAATTTGACTTTAGTAGCAAATAAAGCACGAGCATTAGGCACATTCTGAAAAAATAGTTGTAATGCAGTCCATAATTCAGAGTTCACTTTCATAGGCATCACTTGTTCAATATCATCAGATAAAAGAATTATCTGGCGCTTTGACAAAGATAATATTTGATAAGCATCATATAGCCCAATCGTCGGTATTTTTTTACTATCACCGATATGAGAGATTTCAGTTCGAAGTGCAGCTTCTCTTGATTTAGATTGATTAGATAAAAACAACTCTATCACCTTCTTATCATTTTTAAAGAGCATCCAGATCTGTTTACTAAAAGCATCTACAAATTCAGTAATCGTGACACAAGGAAGGAAAATAGGTAAAACCGATTTATTAATGCAGACCTGAGAAAAATCTTGCTTAAGAAATGATTCCGTCACATTAAGCTCTGTCTTTTTCAAAAACATAACCTTTTTCTCTGATAACATCAGATCTTGATAGATTAAATCAGCTAAATCTCGTCTTGAATAATACCAATCAATCATATTCCTTTCCTTTCTGAAATTTCAATAAATGCAAATTATCTTCCAACCAGTTTAACTACTCCTTAAATTTAACCCAATAATAATTGGTTATAACAATATTATTATATAGCACTGTTTATATTCATCACCCCTGATTAGGGACTAAAAGCATAGTAAACGCATGACACTTTAATATAAACAGTAGAGTACGATTATGTAGTTTGTATTAGCCATACTTTTCATCACTTATTAATGAATTTTAATGAAAAGCCACAATAAATCTTTAAAACAGCAACTTAAATAACAACAACCAAAAACAGTCATTAGAAAAACGCTCTCATATCCATTTATCTCTCCCTCCACAGCCATGATTCATTTTTGTATTTACCGGAGTTTGATTATTTGCACATGATGGGGGACCTCTCAACCGATTTACTGATGAGAGGCCCTCTTGATTTAAGTAGTTAAAGGATAATGTTTTCTAAACTTATTAACGTACCAGATACCCATAACTTATACACCTAGCAAATTATTCACCTAACTTAACAGCAATAAAAGTTTCTTTTCCTGAGTCTTTTATTGAAAAATTCCATTCCTCAATTGTAGACACTTCACCGGAGGCATTCCTAAAATCAAAACTCTGGTTATAATCTCTACTTCGGCACCAATAGCCCATGCCATGATCAAATAAAAGTTTAAACTCTCTACCATCCTTTAAATCGATTCGCATAATTCGGCTATGTGACAATTCCGACTTGTCAACGATGTCTCCATAGACCTCTATACCAAGAGCCTTCGATGAATCATAGATAAAGTCTAATACATCACTCGCTTCTAAGAAGTTATCTCCAACAGATTTAGACACTCTTTGTCCGGTAACATACTTTCTAGGAGCAACAGTGTTTATTTCTGATGAAAAACATCCATATCGTTTATTAAACGCTGCTAGTATATAGTTAATTAACACAACGCTAATTGGGCTCACCACGTATTGATCACTATAATGAATAGAGTTGATATTGTTTCTTAGCGTTTCATCTAAAGATTGGATATTGCTTGCTAATAAATCAACGAAACTCTCTCCGAATGAAGTGATATGGCCCTTCAATGTCGAAACATCATTTAATATAAAGGAACTTTCATTTAGAGTAGATAATTGAGCAAGTGCTTCTAAATTAAATTTAGTCGAGCTTATCTCTAAGTCTTTTGTAGCGGTTACTAAGCAATTTTCTTCACCGCTACCCCAGTGCTTATTTGCTGCCAATTGGCCCAGCTCATCGGTCGCGTACCAATGTAACTTTGAGCCAATTTTTAACGACATAACCGGCAGACCACCCGAAGTCAATTCTATTGGTGAACTCAATTCTTGGAAGTTAATAATACCAACGGGCATAGATCGGGCTATTTCCCATGCAAGGTCAGAATTTACTAATTCAGCTAACTCTTTAGAAAGGTAAACGTTAACTGGAATCCCTTTCGTAGCAAGAGTGGTTATTTGTTCTCGAATATTCCACTCACCAAAATGCCATTCTGGTGTACATAAAAATACATTTATCTGATTACAAGAATGCCCGACTCTAGACAAAACTTGATGTGCACTACTGAGCTCAACTGCCGAAGAGTCACCAAAGAAACATCTATCTACTGATAGAGCCAAACCTTCAAGAATCTTGCTTTCTTCAAGCTTTTGAATCAAATAATTTCGATTTAGTATTTTTACATTATGTTGAGTATCATAATCCAATAAACAAGCATGGCATGCTGTTTCACAAGTATTCGGACACTGTTTTAAGTACTCGGTAAGCCCTTTTAGAAGTTGCGAAAGAACTTCCGGCATAGAGCTAGAAAAGCCAGCGCCCTGAGTAGCAGAGTCAAAGATATATAAACTCACCACCTCTTCAAACGACTCTGTTCTTTTCTTTTTTATAGCTACGCCTAACTCTTGAGTCGTAATACCCTTTTCATCTGAGTACATTTGTCTAAGAGCAACACCTAATGTATACAGCAAGGTCTCATCCGATATCCAATTACCAGAAATGGGGTTCTTAAGTTGTAACTCAAACATCGCAGTGCTTTGAGGATATCCCATGATGAACGGCATAGAAATTTCTTTCTCTGTCTTACTTATTTCACTGAGTTTCACCCCCCAACCCTGAGTTACTCCCTCACAATGCAATTCTCCTTTAACCTTAAAGCCTTGAAGGCGTTTATGAGTATTCAATATTTGAGGTTCTCTAGATAATCTTACGTTACCCACTGGCGTCTTTTCAACAGCTAAAGGTTCTGCTCTACCACAACACCAACACAAAGCGTATCCTCCCCCTTCGCCATCGTTATAATGAAAAATAGAACCGTATTCAGATACTCGGTAACGTCCAACACCAGAGTTAGAAAGTGGTTGCCACTGTGAATCATTTAAAGCGACTTTAGGCTCTCTATATCCAGAGTAGTTTGGTGACACATAGTTATTGTGCAAAGGCTTATTGAAATCAACAACAAAGCCCGATGGAACGATAAACTCACTCCAGGTTAGTCTGTCACTGTCACAGTCAGTACAGCGAATATTTGCTCGTTCAGAACTCACAGACTCAAAGCCTATATTTCCGCAGTGCTCACATTCCCATTGATACTCAATAAGCTGCTCTTGTTTGATGTCATTTCCAGAAAATGGCATTTTCCAATTTAATTGAAGACCTTGCGACTGATAAACAGCCCCATCACGAACGATTTCTGCCCCTGGAGCATATTCTCTAAGTGCGACCTCAAGGCCTCGACTTGGATACGAAGTTCGATGTTGAGATTTACCATCATCCCTTGAGTTATTTTCACTACGGTTGTCAGTAATTAGCTGAACCACTCCTGTAGGAAAACCATAACCCGGCAAATAACCAGCATTGGCCAATTCGGCCAATAAATAGTCTCGCTCCAAACGCTTCAATTGTCTTGCTAATTTCTTTGATGCAGGAGAATTACTATCACTTGTAGCCTCAATTTGTGTGTTAAGAGATTCGTATCTACGCATCCACTTGACATGCGAAGATGTGATCGCATTTAATGCATTATCCATAAGGATGCTATTGAGATGACTAACAAATATCGAATCGAATTTAAGGCTTTCTAAACCAGCAAGCACACTCTCATCATTACGCGCTGGGCCAGCTAACCAATTTCTAAACGCGTTGAATGGATTAAGGCCACCATCACCCAAGAAAAATGCACCGACCTGCATCTTCAAAAGGTTGTTGGAACGACCCTTCTCAATCTTCAAAAAGCTCGCTAACAAGAATGCATTTATATGACGCTGTACAATAGTACCACTGTCCAACGAGACCTTAGGTACTCGGATTGGCGTCGCGAATGGCCATTTAGGCTCACTAAACACTCGTTCTCCATGCGGTGTGGCTTTGCAGAAGGTAAGAGCCAATGCTGTCGACTCTCTACGTCTACCTGCTCGACCGGCACGTTGCAAATAGTTCGAAGTACTAGGTGGAACATTGTTCATTGCCACCATACTAAGAGAGCCAATATCTACTCCCATTTCCATAGTGGTAGAACAACTAAGAACGTTTAAGTAATCTTTTTTAAATGCTTTTTCGAGACGCTTTAGTTTGTCCGAGCTTTGTTGAGCAGAGTGCTCAGCTGCACGAACTAAAGGCACTCCTGCAATTACTCTGTCATTAATATCAGACCAACGACCGTTATCACGATGTGTGTTCAAAACATCTTCGTCAGCTAACCAGCTTCTTATATTATCTGTTGAGCTATTGACTGTTTTTACATCTGGATGAACAATCTCGTATGGCTCGTCACATTTGACATCATCCGATGTCGACGACCCTGTAGTGTACGGAGAAAGCCCCTTAAACGTAGTATCTAACCAACGATTAGTAACTGGGCACAACCAAGCCTTTCCGATCGGATTAAATTCAATTTTCTCATCAAACTTTAAGTTATAACCTGATATCTCATTACCAGTGCTCATTTCTTGTCGCTCAGACAAAGTTAATAATTGAGTACGTTTTGTTAGTAAGCCCCAAATAAAAGACAACACTGAGTTAAAAAGTTCTTTTTCATCCTTTGCAATACGGCCTGAGCCTAATTCGAGTAAGCGAACTAAACGATGCTGTAGGCCGTTATTAACTACAGGAAATCTAAATAAAGCTCTTTTCTCAAACTCATCCTTATATTCGTAGCTCGACTCTTTGAGTAATCTTGGGTTAATCTTTGCTCCCATCCAGTTGATAACACTCCTGTCTATATCAACGAGCGTATTTTCTCGGATATAGAAGTCCATACAGATCTTCAAGTAGTTTTTAAGATCTTCAAGATCAAACCCTAAGCTTCGCCACTCTGAAGAGTTCACATCCTCTTCAGTTAAGTTAGCGATTGTTGGATAATGAAGGCTAATGAGCCCCATAGATTCAAGGTTATTAGCATTCTTACCACGCCTAGCAAACTCTCGTTTTAAGAACAGATCAGCAAGATTATCTGCATCACTCAACAGCTCTGAACGTTTACGATACTCCCCAGGAATACGCTCATCATACTTCTCAAGAGCCTTACCCTCTAACAAATCTAGTTCAGCACCAGACAGTAGTTGTATCTCTGGTAAAACGCTCAAACGTTCTTTTAGCTCAGTCCAATTTACTTTTTTTGATGGTACTTTTTTCAACTGTGCAATGTAATTTAGTTCCATCGGAGCAATAACCGCCTCCGGAACACCGCTGTCTCTCATTACTTGAATAGCTGTTTTCTGATCTTGTAAACCTTTAGGCAAGTCCAATTTACCCAACTCGAGAACAGCGTTCTTGTAAACCTGGCTTCTGGTCCAATTTCGTTCCGAATCTAACTGCATCTTTGCTGAAAATCGAGCCGTCCCCTGACGGCTATCAGTAAACGTTATCAAACGCTTTCCTTTGAGGTCATCACAGTTATCACCAGGAATGTGTCGTAGCATCGCTGGTACCAATGACCCCATTAAAAAAGGAGAACCTAGCAAAGCTCGTTTGAATTGAGTATTCGGAACATTCTCTACCCCGTGACAGTGAGCGCAGCGTAGTCCATCATCACGGTCATTTTGGTTATAGAAAATATCAAGATGCCCTGACTCAAAACCCTCAGATATACGATTAGTTTTCGGGTCAATGCTAACGTGAGTGCAGCCTAGTTTATCATGCGCATTTCCTAGAGCATCCTCTCTTGCAAAGATCTGAACATTAGCTTCAAACTCAGTATCTATTATCTCATCAGAAAACTGTTCATATTCATCAATTTCGTCGACGTAATCGTCTAGCAGGTCTGTTTCTCTAGGCTCTAATAGCTTAATACCACCCTTTGCTGTTGTCTTTGCTGCAGCAAGGCTTGGCGTTCCACAATCTTTACAATGAGTAAGCTCAAAGACAGGAGCCCCGCACTCTCCTTCACAATGAGTTCGCTCGTTTGTATAAACCATACCGAACTTCCAACCATCTTGAAGCTCTGTATCAACTTTATTACAACAACTTGGAGCAGAGCAAGCCCATAAGCCTCTTTGAGAGCGATGGAAAATATGTGCTCGTACTGGTAAGAACGCCTGTTGACTATCATCTCCTTTAAGATAGGCGGTTACTGCCAAATCAATAACATCTAGCACTTTTGTTAACTCACCCTGAGAAATGCTTTCTGATTTACTCGGCTCAAGAATACGAGCCATTTCTTCAAGTGTATGTGGTTCTCGAGTCAAGCTCTCCCTCATTTCACGAAGCACTTGAAAGTCACTCATATAGTCAAAAAGATCACCAGAACTCATGCCTCTAGCTTTTTTAAAGCTAAAAGAGGACTCTACTCCAGTTGAGTTGATTTCTGGTATAGAACGATGACCATTAACTACAGCGACTTGATCGGGTAGTACACCTGCAACCTTAGCCAAAAATCGTTGAAGATCTCTGTTCGTTTCTTCTTGTTTGTTTTTATCACCAATAGTTGCAGAAGTTGCCACAAAACGAACATCTTCAGGCTTAACATTGTAGGCATGCATAACCCTACGCAGTAGTAGTGCTATCTCTGCAGCTTGAGAACCAACGTATGTATGTGCTTCATCCAGAACTATCCACTTTAATTTTCCTTGCGACTTAGCAAGAATATCTTCGTCCTGTTGGCGAATAAGCATGTACTCTAACATTGTGGCATTAGTCACAAGTATCGGTGGCGGCGAAGACCAAATATCCTTTCTGTTCGTAACCTGCTCAGGCGTAGCGTTCTTACTAAAGCTTGCGTTGGAAATATTCTTAGACGGAGCTTGAGTTGGTGTTTCTCCATTATATAGAGCAAACCTGACTTTACCTTCAAAACCACGAGTCCATGCACTCAAGCGCTCTTTTTGTGAATTGATCAAAGCATTGAGCGGATAGAGAAATATCGCCTGTGTTCCCTCAAGAGGTTCTGCACTTAGGTTTGATTGCTTCGCTAAATCATTCAACAATGGAATTAGAAAACACTCTGTTTTACCCGAGCCTGTTCCTGATGTGACAACAACTGATTTTACTTTATTGGAAGACAAGTAATCCCAAGCTTCTAGCTGATGTTTATATGGCGGTCTATCAAGTGGCCAAGTATAGTCTTCTTGTATATCGTCAGCCCAACGGTCTTCACTTATTCCTTTAAGTCGATATTTCTCTTTTTCTTCAGAAGAGTCTGGAAAAGGCATTGGTGGTTGCGATAGATTTTTAACGAAAGCACGCTCTAACTTACCTTTAGTTACTAATCCTTTAAGGTCATTATCATTGCCTTCCGAAGACCAACTAAAAGTTGCTTCAAAGACTGGTTGTGCAAAAAAGTCATTTCCCTTGCCATATTTAACTTGAAACTCACTTTGCAAAAACTTTCTCAAAGAGGTTGATTTCAATTGAAGTCGATTAATCACAGCCTGTGAAGTAACTGAGGAAAGATCTTTATAGAGAAACTTAAAATTAATTGCTTTTGTAGACATTGTTATCAACCTATTACGCTCGTAATTTAACTGCAGACTTTAATGCAATTGCCATCGATTCTTGTACCCATACTCGATCAAACTGAGATAGACGGTTTAGAGCAAAGTTAATCAATCTCAACTCTTCTTCATCGATATCAGCCGCTGGGTAGGAGCCTGTATTAAGAAGTGCAATTTTGATCGGTAGCTCTAAAGGTATAGACAATCGAATTGCTTTGGATTTCTCTACAGAGTAATGCTGGGTAAAACCTTTAAGTTCAGCATCCAAAAGCTCTCTCGATAGTCTTGAATCAAGGAGTTCTTTTAATCGAATGTCATTATGTTTATTTTGAATTTGAGTCAGAAGTCTACCTTCTTGACGACTAAAATATTCAGTTTTTTGTTTGTGGAAATCAGCAATATAAGATGGTACTTCTTCTGAGTAAATTGGCATATCCATCCAGCTTGACTTAATGTTGTAAAGGATAAACAGTGCTGCTTCAACAACAGCTGAAAAATATTCACCTTTGTCTGATAGATTTTGTAGCCGACTCTTCAACATCGTATTCTGAATCTGTTCAAACTGATCCGAAGGCAATTGATCTTTCATCATCATCAATGAGTCCATCGTGCTCTTGGCCGTCAATTCAATAGCATCAACCCACTGCTTTAACGATACATTCAACCATTCGAATGGCATATCGAGATATATTGACCAAACCGATTCAAATTCTTCCAGACTCTCTTGTTTTAGTAACAATGAGGCAAACACATCTGGATTTGCAGCTAGACGCTTAAAAATGTGGAACGTAGTTGGATTCGCAATAGAAAGCTGCTCAACAAACGACTGCACTATTTGCCAGTCGCCATGTTGTAGGTCAACCATCAACTCTCTCAAAGCTTCATCCATATCTATATAATTGAAACTTCTGCTCTCAGGACTAAAAACTAGATCTCGGATAGATAACTGTAAACGAGAATAATTATATTCTTTAACTTCAGTTTCTTTCTGAGCAACTAACACAGCTCTTGGTTGGATCTTTCGATCATCTTTTGAGTACACGAACCATGGGCCAGGTTCACTTATCTCTGGCAACGAAAAAAGCAACTCCCCTCGTTCTCCTAAGGATTTTAATAGTGGCGTATGTTCACGTGAAAGATCCCATATAGGCGCAGTATAGAGTTGTATTGAGTCTGGATTACTATGATCATGTGCACCATAAATGCGAAGTATCGAACGATCTTCTTTCAACGAAGCTACCGGATACTTGAACTGTTCAATTGCCGGTACACGCGACTCCAAAGGCTCTCTTCCTGAGTAGAATTTAAATGAAACACGATCACGAGTATCATCAGATTGTGTAAATAACGCCTGTGCCATACGCGCTAGTTCACCACTTCCAACTGTAATTTTTGATTCAGGAATTTGAATTACATCAGTAATGCTTGCTTTAATACTTTTGTGTTGCATTAGTGCAGCTGACACACTGATAGAGCTGGACTCTTGGCTTAGTTTAACCTTTAAACTGCTTGCGTAAAGGTCGTCTAAAGTAATCTTATTGCCTCTGGCATTTAACGTATTACCTTTATTACCGAGCAAGCATACGCCTGATTGCATCGAATCAAACTCAAACGTCAAGATATTCTTAACTGAGTTATTCCAACCTAACACTGGGTGAAAAGTTTCGGGCATGCTAGCAGGGATCTGAACTTCAGCAAGGAACATATCCTCTATCACTTCAACATCTCTTAACCAGTTTTTTTCGCTCTCCACGAAGCCCAGGTCAGTATTTTTGAAACCAACTGCTTTTAGCTCAATTTCACCTCTACCATAATGAATCACATTAAAATCAGATGAAGGGGGCAAAATTGCGCATTTCATTTGCCACATTACTTGACCAGCGTTAAACCAAATAACCGACCCAAGGCCATAAGAAAACACATCAGAACTAAGTGGCACGAGTGAATCAGAATCAACACTCTTCCAGAATAATTCTACACTCGGAATAGATTGAGACTTATTCACACCGAATCTCATCATTCCAGTAGGTTTACCTTCGAATACATATTGATGCGAGATAGCCTCGTGATTACGCTCTCCCTCTAACCAACAGGTAACATCTTGGGCTTCCTCAGCGCCTGTCTCAACTTCAATGAAACCATAATCTAATTGGACTTTTGCCTTACCAACAACACGAAAAACATCTCGGTCTAAACTCGCAATGCTTCCAACCTTTTCAACCTTTGATCGCGAAGTTGCCGGCTCAATTGAACCAGCGTGAACAATTAATGCAGAGGCTTGTTTTACTTGAACATTACCTTGACCAAGATACTGAGACTTCTCACCTTCAGCAGAAAAAACCCAAGGTAGAGATTTATTGAGTTCTTCACCTCGGTAATAAGTATCATTATTAAATTTTCGGCCATCACTCCAAAGCTCGTAGTTAATACTACTCGCAGCATCAGCATTATAAAAGTGAGCAAACTTGGTTATAACCTGCCATCTTTTGTTGGTATATCCTTTCAAGTTAAAGGATGCGGTTCTTACCCGTTCGCCCGTATTCGTTTGTGTGTATAAGTCAAAGAACTTAGGTAAACTTTCCAAAGAAAGTACGCGAGATAAATCTTGAGGGTGGATTGTATGGTTAACATAAGTCTCGGCGACCAAATCCCAGTGCCCCATATCTTCTCTGAGGTAACGTTTAATTCGAACTGGATTCTGCTCACGGCGAATGATTGCTGAGGTCTTACGAACCAAACGGCCAATTAATTCATAAGCCTCTTCATCACAAAGCAAAAATGGAAGTTCATCTCTCCATTGAGGATATCGTACATTCAGTGCGATTACGGGTTCAGACTCCCCGTGCAGATGGTAGCAATCTCGATACTCCATTAACTTGGTAATCAAAACGGTAGCTAACCTAGCAAAAGGAGGTTGCTTTAGCGTTTCTGGCAGTAGTTCAAGTTGCTGATGAGCAATATCGTTGATTTCAGAAGTGTGATGAAATAAAGCAAATTGGGAAATAACCTTGTCCAAATATTCAGGTACTGGTCCACTACTCAAACCAACAAGGCCAGATCTAGGGAATCCACCTTGGCAGTATAAGGTTGCAAAATATTGATTTGCAGAAGAAGTTGAGTAGAGATCAATCCCCCAATATTTGAGACCTGCTTTTACGGAATCATAGATATAAGTGTTGAGTCGATTGTTATGTGATATGTCGATACTACGAAGGACAACAGGCCATCGCTCCTTGCCACCCGTAAAGTTTCTTTGAATCCATGTAGCTAAATAAAGCGTGAAGATTTGGTCAAACTTTTTACCATAACCAGCACAAGAGTGTTGATTGAACACAACAGAAGGATCTTTGGCTCTGAAAAGTGTTCTTAACAACTTGTTCATTTGCAGGAGTTCTTTGTCCGTAACCTTCAATGCCCACAAAGGCATTCCTTTTTTAGGTTTGGACCTTTTCGATTCAAACTCGTTAAACCACTGTTGCATCGTTACCACTGGACTTTGAACACTATCTAAAATCATATCAATCACTTAATGCTAGTTAATTGGTTTGTTAGCTATCATGTACGGAAAAGAAAAGCACACTTAACAATTTCCACATATTATACTTAATACCCATAAAGTATCACATCATAGCTAATCAAATTTACCACATTGCGCCATTTGCACATTTGAGATAAATAGAAAAGCAAGTTTCTTTAAAGAGACTATTACACACCCAAGTCTACTCATGAGTTTTATAAGCTTGTAATTTTAATGCCTCTGGCCATTTGATGCTCGAATTGCCAGTTAATGAAATAACAAACGGGACAATCCATAGCCTCAGCTTTTCGCTAAACTCAAAACTGTGCTCAACAGCAGTGTTAAAATACTCATGAGCAGGATAAATCAAAAATAAATCCCCTGTTCCATCTAAATAGTTATGCCCATAGGCGAACATTTGGTAAAGATCTGATTGTGAAATGCCATAGTGATATGCATTTAAGTCGATTAACTTCCACTTAGTATCTAACACAATGCTTGATTGATCTGAGTTTGTGATCATTAAATCAGGACGAAGTTGGAACTGGTTTTTGCCATTATGCGTGGTTAAATATTTAGACGTTACTTGAGTTCTTAGCGTTGTGCCCTCAGGAAGATTTTCGCCTAATACCGAAGCCACATAGTTTTCAAACACCATTTCCATTGGGAATAGAAGTGACTGAGCCTCTGCTGTGCCTTTCATGCTTAATGGTGAAAGCCCTTCCAAAATTAGCTTGGCCCAAGCAAGTGGCGAGTGATAATAGCTCATCCCCCTATCGATCTTAATTCGTGCAAAATCATCTTTCGGGTTTGTACTTGGTGGGATGCAGTCAAAGGCAAAATCTAGCTCTCGTAATAAACGCTGATTTTTATGACGGGAAGTAAAACCAGAGACCTTTTTAAGCGCAGCACGAAGTAAACGGTTTGCAGGTCTGTCTTGCAAAAACTCATCATATTCAACATAGAATTTATGCTTATTTATCACATTGTGACGGACTTGTTTTGATACTAATAACTTTCCTTTTTGAAAGGCTAAGTTATCTTCTCTTTTCACATAATCACTGCGTAAACCGCGCTTAACCAATTGATTAACGCTTTGTAAGAACTCTTCAATAAATATTTCAAGCAATGGCATTTGTAATGTTTCTACGCTTGCCGTATTGGTTGATATATGACGAAAATCCCCAAGATGCTTGAGCATCATAAGTAGCGTTTTACGAGCATCAGTAATCGCCTGTTTCTTATCTCTGGCTCTTTTTCCAATTTTTGGCAACACTTCAATATGCTCACCATGTGGCGTAAAAATCACGCCAACATAGTTTTTCACTTGCAGTACCTTGCAGCCATAACGTGTTTTAAGCTGCAAAAATTGGTTTACGTCAGTATCTTGCTGAGTTAAACAAAGTGATTCTAAGTAGCGAAAGTTCTCTTTTGAGATAAGCGTAAAGCCGCTCTCATCAGCGGCAGCACTCTCAGCAGTTAAATAACCAAACTCAAATACAACAGGATGCGAAGCCATGATTATTCGCCTTGCTTATCACTTGATGGATAAATTGCTTTATATGCCTGTGCATTTTTCCAAACATCATCTGACTTACTTTTCAAAATATATTGTTTTTGGGTTTCACCGTATTGGTTTAAGCTATAATCTTTACCAAACAATGCACTTAGTTTGCTGTTATTAAGCGGCTTTTCACTCACAAATTGCAGTGTTTCTTCTTTTTGGTTATCTGCCAATACCAAACGAATTTTATCCCAATCTTCAAAGAAGTATTCTTCTAGCAGCGGGATGATTTTATTTTGGAATACCGAGACTAAAGCTGAAAATGCTTTATCTTGTTCGCCCGCATCAACCAATGCTTTTACTGGCATGAAGAACGCATGGCCTAAGGTGTGCTCACGGTCATAGAGGATTTCAATACGTTCATTTAACGTAATTAAAAGATCTGACAAGTTGATTTCAACGTCATCATGTCTTACAACACAATCTTTGAATAACGAAGGCTTAGGCATCATTTCCACAAAGTCGAAACGGCGGCGCAGTGCGGTATCCATCATCGCTAACGAACGATCAGCGGTATTCATGGTGCCAATCAAATACAAGTTATTCGGAACTGAGAACTTCTCACCTGAATGTGGAAGAACGATCTCAATGGATTCCGTCTGGCCTACACCCGAGCGTTTAGAGTCCTCAACTAAAGTGATTAGTTCACCAAATATCTTAGAAATATTACCGCGATTAATTTCATCAATCACAAGTACAAAGTTTTTAAAACGATCCGGCTGAGCAACGGGATCTTGAGACAATTTATACTTCGTAATCAGATGATTGAGTATCGCTTTTACATATGAAGGATTGTAAAACGCTTTAGCATCTGCCCCACTATAAAGCTTGCGAACACTGTCGATAGAAACTGGGTATCCGTTACCTAAGTCTTCGTGCGCTGTTTCGTGTGGAAAAGCTCTAAATGTTGTATTCCCATGATACTGAACATCAAACTTTTTTCCGCGCTGAGTATTTAATGACAGCGATGCGCCTTCTTCGAGTTCAGCCTTGAGGCTTTCAATCGCGATCTCAAGGGGATCATTACTTTGCTCCACACCACGACTTGCTTGTTCGCAAATGTCTTTTAAAATACCGGATTTAACTTCGTATGAAATCTGCCCATCAATAGATGTCGCGCTCAGCCCCTCAACAAACTCTTCGTAACCATAGCTTTGGTGAAAGGTAACGAATCTAATACGCTTAGAATCAGACAACTCTTTGAACTTGGTCTGTAACTTTTCACGTTGTTCTGGATTAGTACCATGCACAGAATCAATACCCAAACGATGATAAAACTTTGGCTCAGCCGCTTTCACCGCAGCTTCGATTGTATGGTAAGTCTTACCAGTACCTGGAGGACCATAAAGGATTTGATTGAGGGGATTAGCTACATAATTAATCATCGGCTGGTTCACTTCATAGTTGGCTTCATTATTTCTTACTTGATCGTTTTCTACAGTGTTATCATTTTTGTTTGTAGCTTTCCACTCGTACAAGCTCCATAAAAGAATATTACGAGTTTGGTCATCGACACTCATATCCATAAATGGCTTAGTAAGCTCTAGTCAAACTTTATTATCAGCCAACCATGAACCACTTCGCTTACTTTGTAATTGATACTGTTTTTTCAGGCACGTATAAACATCATTCAAATAAGATTGTGCTACAACACTTGTGTATTGTTTTGGGTCTGCTGCAGCAAAGACGCGGTGGATGACTCCCCATAAGACACGTTCAAAATTACCCACTAGCTTCCAATCATTAATAACTTTTTGATAAGTTTCTTCTGTGGGATTAGTCAGTATTTCGCTAGTTATTCCTAATAGAAATTCATAATTAGCATCGAATTCTCGTTGATACATAAAACCTTGACCGACACCGGCAATGCCGTTGCTAGAGTCATACCAAAGTTTTTTAACATCATCTTGGGCTATTTCTTTACCGTTTTGAATATGATTAGCTAATTCACAAGTTTTCACATAGCTTTTGTACCAACCATCTGGATTAAACTCGTTAGTTAGATACCAGCGAAAGAATTGTTCGACAGAATGCTGGCCATCACCGCCTTCCCATAAACTTAGCAATGTTTCTCTATAGCCTTGTTTGATTTCGATCCCTGATGTTTGAGGGCTCCACTTTTGATCCGGCATAGCTCCTTGGAGCAACATCATTGGCAATAAACCTTGCTCACAGTTAGAGCGCAAGCCTTCCAATTTAAAGTCGATATAGTGTTTTTGTTTTGAAGCGTCAGACCAATGTTCAGTTAAATAACTCTCTTTACTTACTGTCCCTTTTGCAACGATACCTCTTGGCTCTACACCAACTTTGATCAGATAAACGGTATCACCAATTTTTGGTTGTTGGCTATGGCAAGACCAACGAACATTTTCACCTACTGCATAGTTTAAAGTTCCGGCTTCAGATCCTTCACCACCTGTCGAAAAATGCTTAGGATTCCACGTTAAGAGATATACTGACATTATTAACTACCCACAAAAAAGCACGCCGGAGCGTGCTTATAAAATTATCAATTAGCCTTTAGCGGCGGCTTTTTCTGCTTTCTTTCTTGCCATCTCAGCTTTTTTGGCTGCCTTGGCTAGGGCTTCGGTCTCTTTACGAGCCTGTGCAATGCGCTCTAGTAGCTTATCCGCAGGTTCATCATTTGGATCTTGCGGCACTAACTCACCACGAAACGCCTTAGCTAAAATACTTTGGGTTAAGTTATTCACCCTCGCCTGCGCTTTTTTCACTTGCGCTTCAATGGTGTCAGCGAAAGCGAAGTATTGGTCGACTAGGCGAACGATTTCTTTTTGTTCAATACAATCAGGTACTGGAATTGGATAATCACGAATAACCTTCATGTTTACTCTAGGAGCTGTACTTCCAATAGTTAACTCTCTGACAATACGTAGAATATGGTCGGAGTTTAGTACTATTGTTAAGTACTTTGCATCCACTCTTTCATTCGCTCGAATCACAACCATTCGCTGCCCAAGGCAGAGTTCAACACCTTCTGGAATTTGACAAGCAATGCCAACTGTACCTTCCCTGCTATATAGGATATCTCCTGCTTCAGGAGTCAAACGTGAAGTTCGTAGAGCAAACACCTCATCATTTACATAACCTTGCTCTGAAAGGTCTAAGTAAAATGGGTTAAACGCGGTTGTACGAACACAATAACGTCCTTCATCAGACCATTTGGGTGTTGAATGGGGACAATCTACGACATGGCTTGTTACTTCATTTAAGTTAAGTGTTACCCTTTGCTTAAGATCTCTCCCAATACGCCACTCTTCCGTCAACTTCCCCGACACCGCTGAAGCGAGTACCGATTGGCGGAAGCGTTTTAGTAAACTAGGTATACCATCTAAACGCGCTTTAATGATATCGACCTGTGCCAATACCTCATCGAGTTTTTCAACAATGCGTTTTTGTTCGGCTAGTGGGAGGAACTTCACTTCAATTGGATAAACTTTCTGTCCTGAAATAACAGGCTGTGCTGATGAACTATCATTTTGTCTAAGGTCAGTAAATTTTAATAACCAGTAGAGAAATTCCCTATCAATATGATCTTCTGAAAAAGACGTTATAAAAGCATTATCGGTAATCCAAGCATTTTCTGGTGTTATGTATACCGAACCACAATAAAATCCGACTCTTCCTATGACAATAGTCGGCTTAAACACATTGCCTTCGTTATGCCACCCAGTAATACCATTACCACCAAATACTGGTGTATTACCTTCAATCATTTTCTTCTGTGTAAGGCTTTTCCCTGACGTTATTGATATAAGCTGTTTTAACTCACATTCAACCCACCCTTTCGGCAACGAACTCATAGCTCACCTTCCTGCGCCTGAGCGCCCAGCTCCCCACCCCTGAATCCTGAATCCTGCTCTCTAAACCCAAACGCCTCTGCCACCAACAACTTCTGCCCTTCAGCTACGTCGTCAGCGCCAAGTGCTTGCATCAATTGGTAAATCTCAGACATGGCTTCGGTCAACTCTGCCATTGCTTCACCGGCCAGCACTTCTGGCTCTGGCAAGTTCTCTGCACTGGTGGCTTCTAAATCTTTCAACCACGAAATATCTAGCGAGTCGCTTTTTTGATCACGAATGTAATCACGGCTGAATTTTCGGAAACGGGCGTTTTCAATGCTGTTAACAACAGAATCTTCCCCTTCGGCAAAGATGTTGCCAAGAGTCTCGTAAACACCCTCTTCACGAGCAGATAAACCATTTTCATCGCTGCCATACGCGTTCACAAACACATCAAAGTGCTTTTCGGTTAATGGACGGCGCTTACCAAAAGTGTTCATGTTGGTACGCATATCGAATACCCATGTCTCTTTGGTGCAGTCTTTGTCTTGGTTTGGGTTCTCTGGTGTGCCTTTTTGAAAGAACAATACGTTGGTTTTTACCCCAGCAGCGTAGAAGATACCGGTAGGCAAACGTAAAATGGTGTGTAGATTACACTTGTCCATTAAATCACGACGAATGTCTGTGCCTTTACCGCCTTCAAATAAGACGTTATCAGGAATAACCACCGCAGCACGGCCGCCCGGCTCTAGGGCATCGTAAATATGCTGCATAAAACAGAGCTGTTTGTTGCCTGTTGGGTGAACAAAAGTACGGGTGATGTTAGAGCTTGATGCACTACCAAATGGAGGGTTAGTTAAAATCACATCGGCTTTTGGTAGATTTTCACCAATGCTGCCTAGGGTGTTACCTAAGCGGATTGCGCCTTCGTTCTTATCACCATCAATGTCATGCAATAGGCAGTTCATTAAGGCTAAACGACGGGTTTCCGGTACTAACTCAAGCCCTACAAATGCTTTGGTTCTTTGGAACTCTTGCACTGAGTCTTCTAGATCAAACAGATTATCAGTGTTCGATTTAATGTATTTATCCGCTTCAATCAAGAAACCCGCCGTACCCGCTGCCGGATCTTGGATCACTTCACTTGGTTGTGGCTGCATTACCTTGATGATGGTGCTGATTAGTGCGCGTGGCGTAAAGTATTGGCCTGCGCCTGATTTGGTTTCGTTGGCGTTCTTTTGCAGTAAGCCTTCGTACATATCACCAAAGTCGTCACGGCTTTTGCCTTCGCCATCTTCTTCGTCACTATACCAATCTAGGCTGTCCATGTTCGAAATAAGCTCGGTAAGCTGCTTAGGTTGAGTAATGGTGGTATTTACGTTTTGGAAAATAGCACGAACAATTGGGTGATTTTCTGCACCTAGCTGTACCAACATATTACGGTAGAACTGGTGCTGGTCTTGTCCCATTTGGCTTTTAAGATTGGCCCAACGAAACCCCTCTGGCAATAAATCGTCTTCTTGCCCTGTCTCTTCACACATTTTAAGAAACAGCAGCGATGCCAATTCATTCACGTAGTTTTGGTAAGACACACCGCCATCACGCAGGTTGTCACACAATTTCCACAGTTTGGCGACCAGATCATTATTGTTCATGTTATTTCTCTATTAATTTGTGCGATGGACGAAATCCACTCCATCGCTGAATGCATTAAATTCGGTATAAGAATTGACGTGAATTGTACCCGCCTAAGCAGGTTCATCCCACATATATTCATTGAATTGGAGTAGTATGCCGTCTAATTCATCATTAAAGACAAGTCATGCTCTAGATTGATACTGAATGCAAACCTACCATTAGATGAGCCACCATCATTTAAGGTAAATAGTGCTCTTTTTACATCTAGAGTCCAATCTGCCTTACATGCCTTATTTCTACAACGTGCGTTAAAGTAATCTTTTGATGTTTGTTTAATACTACTTTCATGTGCCTGTTGACTACATACTGGGCACAGCTTTAAATACCTAGATATATTATTCTTTGTAACAATCTCGCTATACAACTCTTTATTTGCATGTTTTTTAGCAACACTCAATTCTTCATTTGATAGCATCTGATCAAACTTTCCTTGGTAGATCGCTTGTATGGCTGTCGGTAGTCTAACTGTAAACTCCGTCAAATATTCACAAATAACCACTTTTAAGATTTGTTGTTGCAGTTTTCCTGCAAGAATCTCTTTACCATGAAGTTCAATCGGTGAAATGACAATAATGTTATCGTTTTCGTTTACTGTATTATTTTCTGGGCAGATTAAAAACTCCCCAGCAGCTAACTCACTCTGGGTGATTTCTTCAACCAACGGTTCAGACAGCGCTACAATCCGGGCTACGACACCTTCTTTTCTAATTAGTAACCATTCGCCTTCATTTGAATATTCAATCGTTAATTCAAAGGCCTTATCATGATTTAACTTATAGCCTTTTGAGGCTTTAGTTAGAGACCACCCCAAGTTAACAAACACTTGTCTTATTGTTTGATCTACATAAGATTGGTATTGAATAAAGTTGTGCTGCTTTTGCTCAAGAATCTGCTGAGGACTCAACTTATCAGTGTTGGAATTTTTAAGCCACACTCGCCAAAGTTGAGCTGCTCTCCGATAGTTTTTATCGTGTACTAAGATATTAGTTTGTTTCAATTCCATTGGTACTTTAGACACACGTGGAATTGACTGATATAACTTATCGGATCGCAACTGTGATAGTTTGCGAATGCTAGATTTTACCTTTTCTAAACTTGATTCAGTTTGATCCTGCAATTGCTCTATCGTTTCATCGCTACCTTCATAGGCTCTACCCCAGTCCAGCGTTAACTGAGTGATATAGCGGTGATCTTTATTGCTGCTATCTAACGTTCCAAACCGACCGATGAAAGTTACAATCTCCTCAAGACGCAATTGATACATCATCAAATAATTAAATAAATTATCAATCAACCTTGCGTATACAATATTCTCATAAATGGCGATTTCATCTTCACTCACTTTCGCCATCAGTTTTTTCGGGACAATACCCACTATTGTTCTTTGCTGCCAGCATTCCGAATGAGCAACTAAGTGTGCTTGGTAGTTGTTTGCGTATCGTTTTACTCTACTGGTCGGTAACAATTCAGTGTCATAGCGCATACTCATTCTCGGTGAACTATTTATTTGAAATAGAACACCGTTATTGAAAATTTCTTCAATCCCTTTATCAAGTTCATTTGGAGTTATGTTTTTACTGATCTCAGGAGGTAAGAAATGGCTAAACTTTTCTAGATCAATTGCATCAAACTTATCATTTATTTGATAAATAGCTTCATAAATAACTCTGAGCTGTTGCTCGCTTTTTAAAATATCATCATTAGTAAACAATTCGTCTGAAGGCTTGACAAAAGCCACTTCACTTGGAAACATCTTCTCTATCTTTTTAGGAATATTTGGTTCCAATATAAGAGATTGCTCAAAGTTTTCTTCAAGCTCTTGACCAACCAGGGCATAACGCCCTGATTGTATGCAAGTGACTTCCCCTGGCTGAACTTTTTTAGAAGTTACTCTGTCTATTAACATTGTTAATAAACCCCTTCTTCTTTACGCGTAATTTCACTTTGAATGATATCAATAGCTTTTGTTCCAGTGCCATTCACTGATTTGAACATTTTACTTAGAGCAATCTTTAAGTCTTTTAACTTATCGATAGAAATATCATAACGACCAAGCACTTTGCCTTTACGCAACACACGGGTTATTAAAAGGTGCTCTAACGCATCGGCTTCATGGCCACCACAGTCTTTATATACAGAAATAAATCTAAGCGCTTGTGCTTCTAAACGGTTACCCCACCCAATATCAAATTGGCGTTCTAGAATTGCTGTAAAGTCTGAAGTAGTGAGTTTACTCAACATATCTAAAACTAGCTTTTTGTGAGTCTTTTGTGCTTTTATAAAAAGAGCATCAATTGAATCAAAATCTATTATCGTGTTCTTAATAGCTTTGGCGTGCCAACCTTCTGGTTTTACTTGCTTCTCCAAATCTAATGTGAAAGCTCTATCATGGGTTTTATCTGCAAACTCAAACGTTGTTTCATCATGGTTTGCCGTCCCCATAAACCAAGTATTCGCTTTGAGTAAGAGCTTTCTGTCTTCAACAAAATATTTTGGCGGATTTACAACTGACGAATCCATTAGAACAACTTTACGTTTCTGTTCGTTTTGCTCCATTGCAGATAGGAACTCCGCAAAATATTGTTCTGGGCGAGACAAGTTCATTTCATCAAGCAAGATAATATTAAAACGTTTCTCGAAAGATGGCGTATGTGCTTTATATAAGCCCTGCAAGCACTCTTTTTCATAGTAACGTTTTTCAAAAGCGTTGTAGTGACCAATCAAATCGTCTCTATCACGCCAACCCGCTTGAACAGGTACTGTCGTAACTTCTCCACCAACCGCTGCTGCGAAAGCATTAACCAAACTTGTCTTACCCGTTCCTGAGATACCTTGAAACACATGTAGCGGGCTAAGCGCTAAACCAGCCATAAACTTTCGGAGCAAGTCTAAATCATAATAAAGCTCTACATCTGTTGATCTGGCAATTCTATGCTGTAACTCTTCAGTGAATTCTTTTAATGAGTTAACAGGTTTTGCTGGCACCGGCTCACGGTATTTACGGTCCATTAATGTTAACTCTTTGAATACCTCTTGCGATTGCTGCTTTTCGATTAAATCATCTAATTGAGACTTAATCGCTTCAATACTATGAGTTAATGCTGCATTGCTAACTTCAAGAAGATCCTTGTGCTTTTGTAATTCCAACTTTTCTCTCACGCTAAGCTTATATTTACCCTCACGTAGCTTAACTTCATCGTGCTCTTGTTTAAGATCTCTTAATTGTTCTTCTAAATCGTCAGCTCGATCTTTATAATAATCAAGTTCTTCCTCTAAATTATCTTCGCTACGTCCTTTTAACTTGTTACGAGCATCTCGTAGTTCTTTTTCAAGTTCATCAATGCGTTTTAAAACAGCGGCAGGAGAACCAAGATCTTTGATCTGAGCTTCTCTTTCTAGTTCTTTATAGCCAAGTAAACGTTCAGTTAGATTTTTAATTTCGTTTTGATCACGATTGCGATAATCTTCTAGAAGCTTTAATTGGTTTTCTAATGCCACTTTTTCAGTTTGAATTTCTCTTCGACACTCTTCGATCGCTTGCTTTTTCATAACAGCATGAGCACCAAGTTTTTTCTTTAGCTGCTCATTTAACGATTTGTTTTCGTCAATGTTCTTATCAAGCTCCATTTGACGACTTTCTAATTCAGCATGTTCAGCGAGTAACTTTTCCTTTAACTCTTCAAATCGCGTATTTTCTTGTTCTTTTGCACGTTCATTACTTTGAGCTTGTTGTTCAAGCATTTTTAATTCGTTTGTTCTGCGTTGCTCATCAAGCTGCGCTATTTTTTGCTCGACTTGTTGATACTCTTTTTTCAAAGATTCTAGCGATTTTTGACGCTCTAGGGCAAAACCTGCATTAGCATTCGCCTCTTTTTCTAATAAAGATTGTTCTTTGCTTGAAAGTCCATTTAATTTCGATAAAAACTCTTTCTCTTTGGCTGCAAGAGACTCCTCTTTTACCATTATTGATTGGAGCTTATTCTTTACTTCTTCACTGTCCTTAGCTGCTTGCGCTACATTAAAATCAATTTCAGCTAAACTATAATCTTGCTCTTGTTTTGTTCTTTCATTTGTTTCAATAAGCTCTTTAAGTTGAGCTGTCAAATCTGATAAAGCCAGCTTTTCTTCTTCATTTAACTTACTAACGAGTTTTTCATCCAAAGAAACACCTACTTTTTTAAGAAGACCTCCCAAAATTCCATTTGACGTTGGAGCTTGTGGTTTTTCCATCGTTTTTGGTGCTGAATTTTTTTTATTTCGGTTCTTAGCCATTACTTAGTCCACTAAAATATTTTCTAAAAATTTGTCTACAACGTCGATGTAATGCAACGCTTGCTCATTGGTAAATCTTGTACTATTTCCGTGAGATGCTTCATCACGATCATGCGATAATTCGTATACTTGCCCAAATAACAAACTGTCTTGTGTAATAAACAAAAGCGGATGATGAGGATAATCTCTCATCGATATAAAAATAGTTGCCAGTAAAGAGCGAAGGCTAGAGTTATTCCCACGCGCCGTTTGATAAATTTTACCAGGCTGAACGTTAAGGATGTTATCAATTTGAGATTGACTGAACTTCTCTACCCCTTTTAATAGCAAGCTGATCTGTTGTCTCTTTTCATAATTTGAAAGTTTGTTTTCTGGTAAAATGCCTAATCGCTTAAATGAATTAGAAATCAAAACCCCTTTACATACAATTTCTAGCACTGAACCACATCCGTTGATTAACGATCTATTTAAACTATAATCCGCAAACTTTTCTCGATTAAGCCTTTCTTTCCCGTTCATTAACTCAAATAAAGGCTCGATTAATCCTTCATAACGCTCAGCATTAGGATGCTTAGTTAACACTTCAAACCTGGCTGTTTCCTTCATGAGTTCAATTGTCTCTGAATAAGATAATTCCTTTTCCTCAGTGTTAAAACTCCTAGCCGAAAACTGCTCTAGTTTGTCATTTACACTTCTAGCTTGATCAAAAAGCTCATTCATCCAGGGCGCTTTATTAGAAAGAGCAAATGGGTCAATAAAATCGAATTTGAAGCCTGATGACATGTCAGCCCATAGCAACAAATAGGACTGCTTGGCTTCTTTATCTGAAAGAATCATTTTCTCAGCCTTAATAGGCATATGATACCTTTCATCACTAATATTATTTGCTATCCAACGAGCCTCTTTATCTTTGCTCAACAGCTCATTCAGCTCTGCAACGTTTGGTCTATTTACTTCATGTATTTGCTTTTTAGCACGATAAGCTCTTACTCTTTTATCTGTTGCTCTGTCTAGTTTAAATGTTAATTTGTCAGTATCATTCTCAGGCTTTATTTCACTAGACTCATAAGCAATTCTCGGAAACCATTGCCCCGTTAACGCACACTGAAATACTGACGCTGTTGTCATTTCTGGCTCAGTTTCAGAATCTAGAATTTTCCGACCTTCTTCGGTAATTTTAAAGTTCTTATCTAGCCACCCATTTGGCTGCATTGTGGCTGTTAAGATGTATAAAACCATCTCCTTTTCTAACGAAAGCCATTCAGCAATTTGACTAGATGATAATTCTCTATCACCAGTAACTCGAATTAACTCTAAAATAGTTTTTTCAAAAAGGTTTAACTCTCGACCTTTATGAGAAGACAAATACACTTCCCAGCTGTATATCGGCCAGGCAAAAAGCTGTACTTCACGATTTTTGGGGAAATCTGTGATTTTTATATATGTATTAGAGAACAATACCTTTCTCCTTTTGACAAAGCTCATTAAAGAATTTAGGAAAACCCACTAATAGCTTTTCATTTTCGGACGTTCTAATTGATTCAGGCATAAGTTCGTTAAGGCTAAGTGATGCCAAACTTTTATCACCAACAACAATTAGCAGACGTTTTTGTCTCGACATAGCAACGTTAATACGATTAGGTATACGTAAAAAACCTAGCTGATCATTAACCGTTTCTTGAGTAATTTCATCTGCTTCATTCCAGCTTCTCACGGTTGATAACAACACGACATCAAACTCTTTACCTTGGAATGCATCAACAGAACCAACGCGAAAACGCTCTTCTGGCTTTCCACCTGAGATTGGTTTCGTCATTCTAAATTCCGATAAAACATTTGAACCCGTAGATGAATACTCCATGACTTTTCTGCTTACCATTTTTTCGATAATGTGGTCTCTTTGAGCCGCATAAAAAGTGATGATACCGACACTTAAATCCGGTCTAGCTGTTATTATCTTATACGCTTCATCCGCTATAACTTCAGCTTCACAATCACGGTATTTAGAACCATTCTTAGAAGACATTTTTCCTTTTGATGGCTCAACATTTATCCACGCTGCAAGTTTGCCTTCATAGCCCGGTACGTCTAATGGAAAATAAGATTCATCAAAGCCAGCTTTAACTGGCGGTAAGCCAAACCGCTCGTAAAACTCTTCACTCACAAATGAGCCTAATTCAGGGTGCATACGAAACTGAGTATCTAGCATTACAACACGCTGATGCTCTGTAGAACCCTCTTTTTCATATTTAGAAAGTGAGTGATACAAACGTTCAAACAAGCTTTGTTGTAATAATTCGTGATCAATAATTTCTAATTCATTTTTATCTTGTAGTTCTTTTTCAACCCTAGGCTCTAGCATATGCGGAAGCTGCCTGTGATCTCCAACTAGAACCACACGCCTTCTAGCCATTGACATAGGTATCATAAGATCCAATGGATTAGCTCTTGCAGCCTCATCGACAATTACAGAATCAAAATTAATATTCTTACTATGCTCAACAGATTTTATACCAGTCATAGCTTCGCCAGCCGCTTGCTGACATGTTGCACCAAGCACTGCACTATATTCTTTCAATGACTCTTGAACTTGTTTCTTTTCAAACATCAGAGAATCTAGGTATTTCTTACGATAATACAATTGCCCTAACCTTGGTGTGCTCACCAAGCTAGCTTCAAGTTCCAAAATTAGTTCACTTAAGTTCTTAGACTGCCCTGATTTCAACCAACGTTGATGCGGCAGTACAAATTTTTCTTGTAAAGTATCGAGCAATTGATTTTTAATATTTTTTAAAAAATCAAAATCTATATCTACACCGTTCTCAATTGTGGCTTTAAGCTTCTCCAGATCATAATCATTATTTTTTAAGTCTTTGAGTAATTGAATTAATCTAGTTAGTCTTAAGCTTCCATCGTCATCGTACGATATTGAGTCAGTTCTTAGTGCTCTGGTTGCAATTGTTAACTCTTGTTTTTGAATATTTGTTAGTGCATATGATGAAGATAAGCTGAACTGCTCAATAAGCTGGTCCACATTTTTTTCAATCTTGGCAGAAACTTTAATTCCGTATTCTGTCGCTAATTTTTTTAGTTTTAGCTGCAATTCGATTAAATTTTGATAATTGAATTGCGCACTATTTGAGTTTTTTATTTGGAAAACTAACGACGATATTGCATCAACCAGTTTGAATTCATCACTGCTTTGAATTTCATTTTCAACACTCAATTTTAAATCATTAACAACTTTATTTGTCCAAGTGTCGATGCTATTTAATTGTTGCTGATTCGCCTCATCTTTTTTACCACCGACCTTAATAGCAGGAAGTCCAAATACGCCAGATCTAGCTACGACGTTATCAACAGCATCATGTTGATAACTGGTCAATAGAACTTGGTGTTTTAGCGAT
>NZ_CAWPRC010000143.1:0-67837 GCF_963890165.1 Aliivibrio sp. SR45-2
ACCTCACCGGTTTGGCAACGGATCCGGATGGAGATACGGTGACTTACACCTTATCTCAAGATGATATTGATGCGGGTTTATTTGCGATTGATGCCACCACGGGTGTGGTGACGGTGATTGGCAATCTGGATCATGAGCTTAATGATACTCACTCGATTGATATTATTGCGACCTCTACCGATGGCTCAACCAGTACGGGTTCATTTACGATAAACGTGACGGATGCAGATGGTACGTTGCCGGGTGGCGGCGATACGGATAATCCGGTGGGTCCGGTTACCGATTCAAATGCATCAGATAATACAATTTCAGAGAATGCGGCAATAGGGGATGTGGTTAACCTCACCGGTTTGGCAACGGATCCGGATGGAGATACGGTGACTTACACCTTATCTCAAGATGATATTGATGCGGGTTTATTTGCGATTGATGCGACCACGGGTGTGGTGACGGTGATTGGTAATCTGGATTTCGAAACCGCAGAACAACATCAAATCGAGATAATTGCCACATCAACTGATGGCTCCATGAGCACTGAAACTTTTACCATTAATGTGTCTGATTTTGATGAAATTGCCCCTGATGCACCAATTATCACGAACATAACGGATGATTCCATCGCTAGCGATTATTCTAAAGTAACGATGCATGGCACAGGAGAACCCGGTGCGAGTATTATGTTATTTGATGACAATGGGGTCCAATTAAATACGACTCAAATATTGGTATCTAATGATGGCAGTTGGAGTTTTGATATATCGAATGTTTCGGGTATCGATCATAACGAAAATGAAATATTCACAGTGAAACAAACGGACGCAGCTGGCAACATAAGTGACCCGTCAGAGGTGGTACATTATTATCATGGCGATTTAGTTACTCCTATTACTGAAAGTTCAGATGATTATGTATTGCTAGGTTCTGGTGATGATTATCTTACCGTTGGTAGTGATGACAATAATGATTACTTGGTTTCTGATGGTGGGGTGGGAACAGATACCGCGATACTTAATTTCGCTCTTGCTACCGCCAATGTTGTGTTAAATGATGATGGCTCAATCACGATTACGGAAATGAATGGGGACGTAAATACATTCATTGAATTCGAAGAGTTTGAATTCACAGATGGTAATAAATCGGCTGATGAATTGTTCTCTCCTGAAGTGGCCATTGCTCGAGATGAAGATGACATTATTAATAGTGATCGTGAACAAATTACCTATGAAATCAAACTACCCGCAGGTGCTGTCGTTGGCGCAATATTATCTATTATTGTCGAAGGTAATTTAATTGAGACGATAACGTTAGATCAATCACATCTTGATTCTGGTGTTATAAATCGAGATCTCAATATTGTTGATGTTACGGATGGTTCACTGGATGTTTCGGCTGAAATTGTATATCCAAATCAACCACAAGGCAGTGAGTTCAAAGATACTGACGTACTTGATATAAATATTGATCCTATCGCGACAGATTTTGAACTCAATCTAATCGATGATTCAAGTATTCAATTTAGTTTTGAACCGCATGTCAGTGACATTGAAGATGACGTTAATCAAAATGATGGGAAAGCGACAACGATTGAGATCACGGATCTTCCGGAATTAGGCTCGCTTTACCTTGTTGATGGAAATACTCGAACTGAAATTACAGAATCTACGGTGTTAACTGAAGATTCCCAAATTGAATATGTTTTGAATAGTACGATTAATGATGATTTGAGTTTTAATGCAACGGATGATTTTGCACCTAATTATAATAACGGTACGGTTACGTCATTCACTCTTGCTAGTGGTGTTATTATTTCTGGTGGAACTTTTACAGGAGAGCGTCCAGACACATCAAGTACCTTAACAGCGGATGAGCTTTATTACGATGGAGCAACTAATGAAACAGGATTAGGTGTTGGTAATAAAGAGCTAGATGTTAGTGCAAAAGATTATATTGAAGTTGATTTTACTGAGGTAGGTAATTCAGGATCAACTGACGTTGATATTACGGAAGTTAATATTGATTTGGGAAGCGTTTGGGGTAACTACTCAAGTAATAGCAGTGCGAATGCAGAGATTCATGTGTTGCTATTTAAAGACGGTGTTTTAGTAGGGCAAAGTCCTTACGTTTTTGATGATGAAAATAATGATGTCTATAACGGAAGTGGTGAGTTTACCGCTAATGTTCAACTTGATAGTGGTTTTGACCAAATTCGTATTTATACCGTTCATGGTGAAGGTTCAAGCAAATCAAATTCTAATATGACACTACAAGGTGTTGAAGTTGTTGATGCGATCGTTAATGAAGATATTCATTATGAAGTGACAGACAGTGACAAAGGCATCGATTCTGGAGTTATTACCGTATCGACAGAGAGTACAGATCGTGCAATGAATAACGCGCCAGTTGTCGATGATATCTTCTTTAGAAGTGAAGGAACGGAAGATACCGTGATACAACTAAATTTGAATGATTTATTGATATCAGACAGTGACGGTGACGATGTTACTTTACTCAATATTACGGTGGATCCCGCTTCTGGGTCATTAGAACTACTCTTTGATGGTGACGAAGTCGTCGGCGCTACATTTACGCCTGCTGAGAATAAGCACTTTGATAGCAATGCCCCTGTTGAATTTCAAGTTACGGTAACTGATGGATACGAAGAATCGACAGGAACAGCCAAATTAATTGTTAATGCGGTTGCTGGCGAGCCAATGTTATCTGTCGTGTTCGGTGAATCAACAATAAGTGGCCCTGGTTTTGATACGAGTAATATCGAGTCTATTAAAGACTTCTTTGCCAATGGTGGGACACTTCCTGATATCGGAAATGTAATTTATAACGGTCAAATTGTGGTTGGTGATGATGGTAATAATCTAATTATTGGATCTGGTGGTGTTAATAATTTAGTTGGTGATTCTGTTCAGGGGATCGGAAATGATGTTTTTGTCGGGGGAGCTTATAATGACTCAATATATGGTGGAACAGGACCTCTTGATTCTGGCATTGATGCCGTTATATACAGTGGAAACATTGATGAGTATCTAATTACAAATCAAGGAGGGGCCCATGGTGGAGGCGTTGATCATTGGGTTGTCACTGATACATTAGGTAGAGACACGGGATACGATCATACCGCGCCAGAAGATAATGGAGACCAACTGTATCAAATTGAACGTTTAGTTTTCGCTGATGCGATTGTTGAGTTAAATCCTGATGGTAGCTATACCATAATTCAAGAAACTGAAACGTCACTTGATTTATCGGCTTCGGTTACCGACATAGATGGCAGTGAATATTTAGATGAAATTAAGATTTCAGGGCTACCTGATGGTGCTCAAATTATTGATAAGAACTCAAATGAACCTTTGGGTGAATTTAAAACAATTAATGGTGAACAGGTTTGGGTGATCGATATTGTCGGGCAAGATACCCAATCTATTAATTATGATAACTTAGTCGTTCGTCATCCATCAGAAAAGACACTGGATATTGATGTTACTGCCGTAGCAAAAGAATCTTCAAATGATTCGGAAGCGACAGTAACGGTCAATGCATCACCTAGCCAAGATATCTATGCAGATCAAGGTGGTAGCACCCCAACAACCCTAATATCTTTGATCATTGATTCATCAGGAAGTATGGATGTCGAACCATTCAAAGGTGAAAACTCTAATCCAGATCAGGATAAGAGCCGAATGGAGCTTGTACTAGAAGCCTCTGTCGCTATGTTAAATAATGTAAAATCTCAAGAAGGTTGGGAAGACGTTAAGGTTCAGCTTGTTGATTTTGATAATAAGACAAATGACGACAGTGACGTTGAATCTCTTGGGTGGTTTACCGTTGATTCCGCAATTGAGGCACTAAATACCGCGCTAAGTGATATTGCCAACGAAGACAGTGATGAAGATTTTTATCCAACCGGAGGCACTGATTATGAAGAGGGAATTTACGCGGCAATGTCTGGGTATCAAGACATACAAATAACCTCTATTACCGGAGAAACGAACGATGTCGTTTACTTCCTTAGTGATGGAGATAATAACGGTGGTTGGCACGGAGGTAATAGTGGACCTAAAGATGAGTGGGAAGAGTTCATTATAGGGAAAGACGTTACTGCTATTGGTATTGTGAGAGATTCAAATACCACCTTAAATGGGTTGAGCAATATCTCAAGTAAAGTGATTTACCTTACGGATGGGCAGTTAATTACAGAGCTGCCAAGACTGCGCCCTACAATTGGTCAGGTAGGCACTCTTCTAACGGCAATTATTGGATTAGATGCCGCCGCCGTCGTTATTGATGTAGATAAAATAGACATCTTGCAGCAGATTGATCAAAATGGAAACGTGTCTAACAGCCACTTGATTGCGAGTGAAAATAACAATCAATTAGTTATTGATACCGAGTATGGTGACTTACGTATTGCACAAGATGGCTCTTATTACTTTCAACCATCAGCATCGGCTCCTGAAATAGAAACAGGGAAATCGATTGGTTTTGAGATTCTCTATACAGTAGAAGATGATGCCGGAGCGGAAAGTGAACAATTGGTGACCTTAAATGTGAGTCCTAATGGCGAAGTTAACGCGGCAATAACTTCTAGTCTTAATGGCTCAACTGGCGATGATGTTGTTATCGGATCGGATAATGCAGATATTATTTTAGGCCATGAAGGTAATGATATTCTAATTGGCGGGTTAGGAGATGATATTTTAGTCGGGGGTACTGGTGAAGATATCTTTAAATGGGTTGACCAAGGAGTTAGTACTGGTAGCGATACGATTAAAGATTTTACTGTCGGTGAGGACTTGATTGATCTAACAGATATCATTAGTGGCAGTGATAGCGCGGTTGATATGGAAGATTTACTGTCTCATGTAACCGTATCTGAAAGTGGTGATGACTTAACGTTAGCGATTACCGATGATTCTGATAATAATCACACCATCATTGTTGAAGGCGGCGTTGGTTCATTTGGACTAGAAGATGCCAATTTCTCAAATCAATCAGAGATCTTAACTCAACTATTAGATAACCAACTGTTTAAGTTAGATGATAATAACTAGTTATATAAAGTGGATCTAGATAAAGGGCCTATTTGTGGCCCTTTTTACTTGTTACAGAACCTCAAGGTCTAACTCTTGATTAAATGATGTCAAAAGAGCACAATTTAGAAAAATCAGTTGGAGATATAATAATGGAATTAGAAGATATCCGTCGTGATTATAGCCTTGGTGGTCTACGTAGAGCAGATTTACCATTGGAGCCTATAGATCTGTTTGAGTTATGGCTAAAACAAGCAGTAGAAGCAAAACTGACAGATCCAACGGCAATGACAGTGGCTACAGTTGATAAAAATGGACAGCCATTTCAACGTATTGTATTGCTAAAGCATTTTGATGGCACTGGATTCGTTTTTTATACCAATCTTGCTTCTCGAAAAGCACAACACCTCGAAGATAACAGTAAAATTTCATTGCATTTTCCTTGGCATCCTCTTGAGCGCCAAGTGCATATTACAGGTACGACTGAAAAACTGACGGCGCTAGAAAACATGAAGTATTTCACGTCAAGACCGAAAGAAAGTCAGATTGCGGCGTGGGCAAGTAAGCAAAGCAGTCGCTTGACCGCGAGAGCGGCGCTAGAAGGGAAATATCTAGAACTGAAGCAACAATTTTCGAAAGGTGAGATCCCTGTACCTAAATTCTGGGGCGGGTTTAGAGTCAAGATTGATTCTATTGAATTTTGGCAAGGCGGTGATAGCCGTTTGCATGACCGCTTTCTATACAGCAAAGATCAAGATAAGTGGGCGATCGATCGATTAGCGCCATGATCTTGACTCAATGTGATATAGATTTACGTAATTAACAAAAAATGCAGAGGATCATACGATCCTCTGCATTTTTGTGTCGGTAGACATTAGAATAAAGCGAGTGGGTATTTATTTTAACCATTCTGTATTTAATTTTTCAGTATCACCGAGATAGTCCAATAACCATTGAATCGCAACTGACTCATTATTTTTATTCCATGCAAGACAACATGGACTGGGAGGGATATTGTTCTCAATTTGTTTATTAATGATTTCTCCAGAAGAAAGTAATCGTTTTGCTTTATGGCTTGGAATAACACCAACGCCAAGACCATCAATAAAACACTGCTCGGCACTGTGCCAATTAGGAACGATTAATCGGCGTTGATTATCCAGTTGCCAGGTTGTTCGCTTTGGTAATATACGAGAAGTATCTTCTAGACAGATCACTGGGTATTTCATCAGTTCAGAATCAGGGATGGCACCATTATAATTAGCAAGAGGGTGAGTCGTACTCATGACAAAGTCCCATGAAAGCTCTCCCATTGGACGATAAGAGAAATTACCACCGATAGGTATAGTTGCCGTTGCTCCAATGCCTATATCTGCTCTTCCTGTCATTAGGGCGTCCCATACGCCATTAAATACTTCCATTGTTAATTGAAGTTCTATATCTGGGAAGGTTGCATAAAAATCACGAACGAGTTGATTCACACTGTTTTCTCGTACCACGTTATCTAAGGCAACAGAGACACTTTGCTGCCAGCCATTGGCGACGCGTTGTGTATTTAAACGTATGTCTTCCATCTCTTTAAGCAGTTTTCTTGCTTGTTCAACAAAATATT
Organism: Aliivibrio sp. SR45-2; assembly: GCF_963890165.1. Lineage (NCBI taxonomy): Bacteria > Pseudomonadati > Pseudomonadota > Gammaproteobacteria > Vibrionales > Vibrionaceae > Aliivibrio > Aliivibrio sp. SR45-2. The sequence continues at coordinate 6,658 of NZ_CAWPRC010000143.1, forward strand.
CACCGGCAGCGGTTAATTCTACTTTTCTATGTAATCGAGTAAAAAGAGACACAGTTAATCGGTCTTCGACAGACTTAATGGTATAGCTAATCGCACTCGGTACTTTGTGCAGCTCTTCAGCGGCATGACTAAAGCTACCAAGGCGTGCTACAGACTCAATCGTGATTAATTCGTGATAAGAAAACATAAAAAACCTGATGGTGAATTGTTCACATCAAAAATATTGATGCAAAGTGCAAATATTATCGTTTCACAAGAGTAGCAACTAGCAAATAGAATGCAAATAATTCTAGAAATATGTTCATCTTTGGAGAAAGAACATGGATAAGCAAAAACAATCGATTCCTTATATCTGGCTTGCTGGCCTAAGTATGTTGGGCTTTTTAGCAACAGACATGTATTTACCTGCATTCGATATCATTCGTGGTGATCTGGTAACAACAGAAAGCATGATAGGTCTAACGTTAAGTATTTTCTTGTTTGGTATGGCTATTGGTCAACTTTTTTATGGGCGTTTGACTCAAAAATTAGGGACTAAAAAATCACTTATCATTGGTTTAACTATTTTCGCAATAAGCAGTTTAGTTGCTTCGTTTTCAACCAGTGTCGAAATGCTATTAGTTGCTCGTTTCTTCCAAGCGTTAGGTGCTTGTAGTGCAAACGTTATTTGGCAAGCAATGGTTATTCAACGTTATGATGCAAAAACATCTCAACGTATTTTTGCGACAATTATGCCTCTAGTTGCTCTTTCTCCTGCACTAGCTCCGCTATTGGGCGCAGCAATTGAAAAGTTCTATGGCTGGTCAATGATTTTTGTGACATTAACGATTATTGGTGTTGGTCTTGCGGTAAGAACATTTGCGGATAAAGAACCAGTACAAGCGGTAAACTCTAATGCAAAAACCATTACTTTCCGTGATGTTATTAAGTCAAAAAAATTCACAGGTAATATGCTGATTTACGCAGCAAGCTCTGCGATTTTCTTTGCATGGTTAACTGGATCACCTTTTGTAATGACACAAATGGGCTATTCAGGTGCAGATATTGGCTTAAGTTACATTCCACAGACCATTGCGTTTATTGTTGGTGGTTACGGTTGTCGTTGGGCATTAGAGCGTTTTGAAAGCCAAAAAGTACTTCCTTGGATTTTAAAATTATCAATCGCGAGTGTGAGTGTTGTGTTCTTAATTGCATGGCGCATGGAACCTACCTCAATCATTCCAATGCTAATTCCTTTCTGTTTCTTAGCAGCAGCGAATGGTGCGGTGTATCCGATTGTGGTGAATAATGCATTAATGGACTTTAAAGAAGGCAGCGCAGTTGCTTCTGGTCTATTGAACTTCTTACAAATGTTGTTTTGTGTAGCGGCAAGTGCGATGGTATCAAGCATTAGTTACTTAGGACCAATCTCAATGGGTAGCGTTATGTTACTGCAGTTGGTGTTCTTATTTATTGGTGCTGTCTTTGTATTCAAATCGAATAAAGAAGAAGAGATGGTATTAGCAAAACAGTAATACTTATTTTAGATGAGAATTATTTTGAATAAGTGAGCAGGATAAAAAATAGCATTGAGCGTAATCGTCAATGCTATTTTTTTTGTCTGATTATTTCTACTCGAGAATATCAGGTTTGGGTTAATATTTTTTCTTGATCATTACTGGCTCAATATCGATGTCGTAGCCAGAGTAAGATATCTTGCTTGGACTGTATTCTCTCTTCGTGACTAAATGTTCAGTATTGAATTGAACGTCTACACGAGGAAAAATTTTATTCGTTACAAAGACATGATTTTCTTTCAACCCTTTATTAAAGGTAATTTGCTCTTTTTCTAATTCAGATTTTAAAATAAGGAGATCTTGATTGGATTGTTCTTTGGATCTCAGAATTTTTTCTGCGAGCTCAGGAGATTGACGGGCAATGTTTATTTGTGAAATTTTGATGATTTGAGCACTCACATCATCAAAACGTTTTTGCAATGAATGAAGCGTTTCTTTTTGATCCATGAAGTTATGAAAAGCATTAACCTTAGTGTAAGCCCCGCCTTCAATCCCTAAATTTGCGGTTTTGATTGAGCCATTTGCCGTCGCACTTCCGCCACTGATTGTGCCATTTCTTTCTTCTTTATCAATAACAAAAATAGAGCCTAAAGACTCGACTAAGCAATGATTTGCATGCAATGTAATGTGAATATCATCGTGTGCGATTAAATGCGCATTTTGAGCTAACTTAGTTGTTATTGACCCTTCTGTATTTACCAAGCAAGTTAGAGCTTCACCTTCTGGCATTGGACGGCCAATGATGCCATTCATTACTGTGATGTCGTGTTTTGCAATGACTTCAGCATTTTCTATAAAGCCACCAACAGTAATCCCTCCTGTTGCAGTGACTTTCATTCCTGATTCAATGTCTTCCTGAATAAAAATACTGCCTTCAAATGACACATGTCCAGTGGTCGCATTGACTGTTTTTAGTGTCAGTAAATTATCGATAGCAACACCAGAACCATGAATTAATGGGGTGCCATCAATATCAGAAATAAGTAAATTAGGATCAACGAGAGAAATTGATGAGCCAGGATAAAGATGAAAGAAGTGTTCATTACCAGGGACTGCGGCGATCCGTTTTCCGGTCACTGTTTTCCCATCGACCCCTTGAGTCGCGGGGATTCGTGTCATTAAGGGCGTATTTTTCTTTACACTAATGACTTCGCCTAAATTACGCATATCCACATGACCATCAGTCGTTTTTTGTGGTTGTAAAATACGTTCGAGAATATTAGGAACTGAGGCGATAAAGACAGTGTCTTCACCCTGTATGGCTTCTCGACCTACAGCAATGATGTCTGAATACGTTTCTCCAGGAGTGAGCTCTTTGCTTTTTAATAGTAAGGTTTTAAGATTTTCTTTTTTGATGCCTTTTAAAATATAATTTTCTGTTAGGGCTGCGACAATAGCGGGACCACGTACAGAGTGACCTCCATATGCACCAGTGACGGTCATAGAAGCGAGCATTTCATCTTCTTGAAGGTGGATAGAGAGTTGAGCATCTAAACGTTGAGCTATTAATGTGTTTGTTATGGCGGTGAAATCGCCTTTATTGAATGCAGATAGAATGTCTTCTAATTTATTTTCAAACAAATAATATTCATTAGCCCCCATCGTATGCAAACCATGATGAATATCTGCCGCTTCAATCGGTTGAGTTAACGTGGTGTTTTCAGGAATAGTAAAATGTACAACAGATTCATTTTCTGAAAATGCTAAAAAGTGCTCAATCATATTCTCTCCCAAGACGTGCTGTTTCCGCAGCATAAGAGAGAATATTATCATTTATAACGTATGGGGTTCACATAATGTGTAAATAAGTGCCAACACGCTCACAGTTTATAAATCAGCCGTTTAGTTTTCCGATTAATTCAAGCACTTCAAAAAAGGGTTGGGATTCGAATTTTGCGTACCCTTGCATTTTATTGGCTTTAATTTTGGTTGTTAATGGCGTTGGAATACCACATAAAAATCGTGCAAAAACCGCATTGGCGAGAGGGGTCTTGCTGTTGTTTTGTAATTCTTGGCACCAGCTTCTTACTTGTTCGTCGTCCGTTAAAAATGACACACTATTCCTTGGAAGGTGTGCACCTTCAGAGCGACACGCCGAGCAATGACCACACTGTTCTGGCGCGTTATAATCTGCAAAATAATGCGCTAATGAGTGACTTAAACAAGTTTTAGTTTCAAAGAAATCAAGCATGGTATGAATTCGTTTAATCTCGCTTTCTTCTTTATTCTTAAATAATTGATGCTGCTCCTGAGAAAGGACATGAGTGCTTTCTACTTTGTTTAATACTTGATAAACCTCAGTCATTAACTTGCTTTCAAGCTCTATCCAACCTTGCTCATGAAAATAATCCAGGGCTGAAATAACACGTTTACGCTCACCTTGGTAACCCATCCAAAGCGCATCAAAATCGACGGTGTGCCATGTTTTTGCTTTTGGTGAGCATTGAAAAATAATAGACACAAAGTGTTGTCTTTCTGTTTGGAACTTACCAACGATCTCACTAACTGGAATTAAGGTTTTGAATCGGTAATCGGCGTAATAGCTGTATTTTGCTTGAATGATTTGTTTTAGTTCCAAATACACTAACAATGTTTTTAATGGGAGTTGACGTACGTTGCTGTCTTTAGATAAACGTAATAGTTGAATTTCCCATGTATCTGAGGATTTGTAGATATCGTCTAATACATATTGGATGGCTTCTCTATCAGGCGTGTCACCGTAAACAAAGTTTTCTAAGACATTAAGCCCTGAGGTATTAGCAAGAACCGTACAAAAAGAAGGGGCACCATCACGACCTGCGCGGCCAATTTCTTGTGAATAATTTTCAATGGATTTTGGTAAATCAAAATGAATAACTTGACGAATATCTGATTTATCGACACCCATACCGAATGCTATGGTAGCCACAATACAATTAAGCTCACCATTCATGAATTTATGTTGAATGTCTTCTCTAATATCGTGTTTCAAACCGGCATGATAGGCTTTGGCTTGAATGCCATTGCTTTGTAACCATTGAGCTACGTTCTCAGCCGTTTGTTGTAGCGTGACATAAACAATACTTGGTTGGTTTGGTTTCTGCTGTAGTGTCGCAAATAAAGTCGAACGTTTTTGTTCTTCTTCGACAGGAATAATTGAAATGTCCAAATTAGAACGGTAGAAGCCCGTGATAACAATATCGTCTTTTTCTATTTTGAATTTTTTACTCATGTCTTCAATAACCGCAGGTGTTGCCGTAGCCGTTAATAGTAAGACATTTGGGATGTTTAAGGCTTCTCTGTCTTGAGGGAGCTTGAGGTAATCGGGTCTAAAATTATGCCCCCATTCAGAGATACAGTGCGCTTCATCGACGACCAATAATGAAATGTTGATCTGTGCAATAAATTGACGGAAACGCTCATTCTTCAAGCGCTCAACGGAAATCATCAAAATTTTGATGTCGCCGTTTCTTACCCCTTGTAATATGGCTTGAGTCTCTTCACGAGTTTGGGTTGAATCTATGGATGCTGCCGCAATGCCTTTGCTTTTTAAAAAAGTAATTTGATCTTTCATCAAAGCAAGTAAAGGAGAAATAACCAAAGTCAGGTTTGGTAATAAAAGCGCAGGCAATTGGTAGCATAAGGATTTCCCTGATCCTGTCGGGAAGATGGCAGCAGACGAATGACCATTAAGTACTTTTTCAATAACTTGTTGTTGACCACCTCTTAAAGAATCAAAACCAAATACATCTTTTAACGTCTGCTGATATGTCATTAGTAATCTACCTTCTTTCTCATGTTCTTTGTTTGACCGTGTTGGGTCTTATTGTCTACACGTCTACGTTGAGAGTTACGTGTTGGTTTTGTTTCTCTGCGTGCTTTTTGAGTTTCAGCCGCGGATTGAATCAATACTTTTAAACGCTCAAGTGCGTCTTCTCTGTTTTTCTCTTGTGTTCTAAATTGTTGAGCCTTAATAACAATGACACCTTCCTTCGTGATGCGACTGTCTTTCATCTTGAGCAATCGCTCTTTATAGAAAGGAGGAAGTGTTGAACTATTAATATCAAAGCGTAAATGGATTGCACTAGAGACTTTATTAACATTTTGACCACCCGCACCTTGCGCTCTAATTGCGGTGAGTTCTATTTCCCAGCTGGCTAACTGAACATAATTTGAAATGGTTAGCATGTAATAAACCTATGATCGATCTTCTATTAGAGGGTATACTATCAGGTAGCGTCAATACGCACCATTTTCAATACAAAGGTAATTTCATGAGTGTAAAAGAAGAACTGCAAAAAATTCATCATCGACTAGATCGTTGTAAGCACCGTTTAGAGGCTGCACAAAAGCGCGACGATCAGCCTATTGTTAAACAGTTTTTGCATGAAATCCAAACGCTAGAAAAAAAAGTTGCAAAATTAAACGGTAAAAAGCAATTTGAAACAGGGAATAAAGGAACTGAAGTTCGTAACCTTGATTTCAAACGAGCGATTACTAAAGCAGAGCAAGCGGATATGGGCAAACTGAAAAAAGCAGTTCGCGGTCTAGTTGTTGTGCATCCAATGACGGCTTTGGGCAGAGAACTTGGTCTTAAAGAAATGACTGGTTTTGCTCCTGAAGCATTCTAATTAATAAGTTTATTCTTTATAAAAAAGCATCAGGTGTAGAAATACATTGGGTGCTTTTTTTATGCGCGTAATTTGAGGGCTTTCCTTTATTCTTATCGACGTTATTTAAAGTAATCAGAGTTAAGATAAGCTATTATAGCCGCCATTATTTATTACCATTGAGTTCCCATGTCTCATTCTCATTTTTCAAAAAATAAATCGGCATCTAAGAGTAATAACGAAGCGCCGATTAAAAAGTCTATGCATCCTCGCAATAAACATAATGCAAGTTATGATTTTCCTGCGTTGATTGCGACGTCCCCTGAACTGAAAGCATTTGTTGAAACGAATCAATATGGTAATGAATCAATCAACTTTTCAGATCCTCTTGCTGTTAAAGCATTGAACAAAGCATTATTAGCTCATTTCTACGATGTGCCTTTTTGGGATATCCCTGAAGGATACTTATGCCCACCGATCCCGGGTCGTGCTGATTACATCCATAATATTGCCGATTTACTTGCTATCACGAACGATGGCGAAATCCCAACAGGTAAGAGCGTTAAAGGCTTAGACATTGGCGTTGGCGCCAACTGTGTATACCCAATTCTTGGGCACAGTGAATACAAATGGAACTTTGTTGGTTCTGATACTGATCCACAAGCGCTTAAAATGGCGTCATTTATTGCGAACAATAACCCAAGCTTGAAGAAAAGCATTGAGTGTCGTTTACAGGCGAATGATGAACATATCTTTAAAGGTATTATCAAGCCACAAGATGAATTTGCATTTACAATGTGTAACCCTCCATTCCATGCATCAGAAGAAGAAGCAACGGCAGGATCAGAGCGTAAACAGCAGAACTTAGCGACGAGCAAATCGAAGAAAGGTCACGCGTATAATGAATTAAAAGGCGTGAAAAAATTAAATTTCGGTGGCCAAAATGCTGAGCTTTGGTATGAAGGCGGCGAGATCGCATTTATCACTAAAATGGCACAAGAAAGTTGTGAGTTTGCATTGCAAGTTCAATGGTTTACTACGTTAATTTCTAAGAAAGAAAACGTTGATACGCTTTATCAAGAATTAACACGACTTGGTGTAAAAACAATTAAGACGATTGATATGGCACAAGGTCATAAAATCAGTCGTTTTGTTGCTTGGACTTTTCAAGCAAATGTAAATTTATAAGCTTTTATATTGTTACTATAGTTGTTTAATATCATGTGGTTACATTTTATTGCATTCTAAAAGTAACTAAAAATACATTACTGACATATTCAGTAACAAAGTCGGTAATTTAAAGCTAATAATTTCAATCATTTAACTGTCAGAATAAGCATAATTCGACAGTTAAATGGTTATTTTATGAAATCTAAAACACTTCTTGCGTCTTTGGTGAGTGCAGCTTTACTCGTTGGTTGCAGTGATGACACGGTGAAAAATACCTCTCCCCAAGCCCCTCTTGTTGTTGCTCATACCGTTGAGTCTATTCAATATCAACAAGGAAAAACCTATATTGGTCGTATTGAAGCAATGGAAGATGCCTCTATTGTAGCTCATGTTTCTGGCTATATTCAGTCTCGCTCATTTAAAGAAGGCCAAATGGTCACTAAAGGCGATGTACTTTTCCAAATTGATCCTTCTTCTTTTGAAGCCCAAGTCGCCAATGCAAAAGCCGGTATTACTCAAGCTAATGCTGAATTGAAAAAAGCACAGCTTGATTTCCAACGTGGTAAAAATCTTCTCCCTAAAGGCAATATTAGCCAAGCTGAATTTGATGGTTTAACGGCTCAATTATTGAGTGGTGAAGCTCAGGTTGAATCGGCTCAAGCGCAATTGAAACTTGCAGAAGTGAATCTTTCTTATACGACAATCCTCGCCCCTTTCTCTGGCCGTATTAGTGACAGCAAGGTAAGTATTGGTGATTTGGTGTCTTCTGCGTCGGGTGAACTGACTACTCTGGTTAGCTTAGACCCCATTCAAACTCGATTTACTATCAGTGAACGTGAGCGTTTATTGATGGGTGTTGATCAAGTAAAAGGCGATGGTTCTGGTGCGTCTAACCAAGTTGAAGTTGTGCTTAATCTTGAAAATGGTGAAGAGTATAAACACCTAGGTAAGATTGATTACATTAGTAACCGAATTGATCAAACTACGGGCACATTAACACTTAGAGCATTGGTTGATAACCCGGATTACACTCTTTTACCTGGCCAGCATATCAATGTAAACCTACGTGAAAAAACACCGACTGACGTTGTGGTGACACCAAGACGTGCAGTGCAAAGTGATTTAGAAGGCAGTTTTGTCATGGTATTAACTGAAGGTAATGTGGCAGAAAGACGCAACGTTACTTTGGGTAAACAATTACCAGAAGGCGTGATTATCAGTTCTGGCTTAGAAGCTAATGAGCAAGTGCTTGTAAAAGGATTACAGCGTGTAAGAAACGGAGTTCAGGTTCGTCTAGAGAACGTGGAGTCTTAATATGTTAAGTCGATTTTTTATACAGCGTCCTAAGTTCGCTCTGGTTATTTCTATCATACTCACTCTTGCCGGAGCCATCGCACTCGCCATTCTTCCTGTGGCGGAATACCCTAAAATCAGCCCGCCTTCAGTAAGCGTGAATGCGTATTACACAGGAGCAAGCGCAGAGGTAGTAGAACAAGCCATTGCCGATCCAATAGAAACCTCGGTCAACGGTGTTGAGAATATGATTTATATGTCTTCTAAAAGTGCCAATGATGGATCGTACTCCCTGAATGTCACTTTTGATGTGGGCACTGATCCAGATATGGCTCAGGTCAACGTTCAGAACCGTGTGGCGCAAATCGAATCTAAACTACCACAAGAAGTTCGAATGGTTGGCGTAACAGTTAAGAAGCGTTCGCCGGACTTGTTAATGGTGCTGAACTTCTATTCTCCTAATGGAAAATACGATGATCAGTTTTTGGTTAACTACGTAAACTTGAACATCAAAGATCAGTTAGCGCGGGTTACGGGGATAAGTGAAGTTGGGGTTATTGGTGGTGGTGAATACGCAATGCGTGTTTGGCTAGACCCTGACAAAATGACTAACTTAGGCCTAACAACATCTGATGTTCAAGCTGCTTTAGCTGAGCAAAACGTACAAGTTGCTGCGGGTAAAATTGGTGCTGCACCTTATGCGAGTGCTCAAGATGTGCAATTTAACCTAGTGACAAAAGGACGTTTAGAATCGGTAGAAGAGTTTGAAAGCGTGGTGCTTCGTGCAAATAATGACGGTTCATCAGTTTATCTAAAAGACATTGCACGTGTAGAATTAGGGAAGAAATCTTATGATGGTAATGGTCAATTTAGAGGTCAACCTGCATCTATCGTAACGCTGTCTCTGCAATCGGATGCAAACGCATTAGAAAGCGGCCAAGCGGTGATGGACATGCTAGATAAACTCAGCGTAACCTTCCCAGAAGGCATGTCGTATGAAACCAGTTATGACACGACATTATTCGTAGCTGAGTCTATTAAAGGGGTAATTAAAACCCTGATTGAAGCCATTTTATTGGTGATTGCGGTAACGTATCTGTTCTTGGGCAGTGCGCGTGCAACGTTAATTCCTGTCGTTGCAATTCCTGTTTCGTTAATTGGTACGTTTGCAGTCATGCTAATGACAGGGTTTACGATTAATACCGTGACGTTATTTGGTTTGATCCTAGCGATTGGTATCGTGGTGGATGATGCAATTTTGGTTATCGAAAACGTCGATACCATCATGAAGCGTGACCCCTCATTGAGCCCAAGAAAAGCCACATTAATGGCTATGAAAGAAGTGACTGGTCCAATCGTTACTTCAACTCTCGTGCTATTAGCGGTGTTTATTCCTGTGGCGATGTTGCCGGGAATTACTGGCATTATGTATCGTCAGTTCGCATTAACCATTTGTATTGCTGTTGTTATTTCATCAATTAATGCGTTAACACTTTCTCCTGCATTGTGTTCTTTAGTACTAAAACAGGGGGGCGATAATACGGCTCGTTGGTTTAAAGCGTTTAACCGTGGTTTAGATAAAGTCACTAATAAATACGGTGAAATAGCAGGTTTCTTTGTTAGAAAGACACTGATCCTGATGATGTTCTTTGCTGTGGCTCTTGGCTCGGTAACTTACCTTGCAAAAAATACCTCAACGGCATTTGTTCCTCAAGAAGATAAAGGGATCTTATTGGTCAACGTACAGTTACCGGATTCAGCGTCACTTTCTCGTACTGAAGAAGTTTCAGCAAAACTGCTAGAGATTGTAGAAAGCGAACAAGGCGTAGATGGGGTTACCGTGGCTAATGGTTACGCATTCTTAACGGGAGCTTCGGCATCAAACGGTGCCTCACTGTTTGTGAAGCTAAAACCGTGGAATGATCGTAACGATATGGAGGGAGATAACTCTTCATTCGCTATCACTAATCGTATTAATGCACGTTCAGCGATGGAATTGCCAGGAGCGGTTATTTTTGCGATGGGAGCGCCAGCGGTTCCGGGCATGGGCGCAGCCTCTGGTTTTGAATTTGTCTTGGAAGACACATTAGGGCGTAATCGTACTGATTTGGCGAACGTGATGAATGAAGTGATTCAGACGGCCAATCAGCAGCCTGAAATTCAATATACCTTCAGTACGTTCCGTGCCAATGTTCCGCACTACTATGTAGATTTTGATCGTGAAAAAGCGAAGCAACTGGGCGTATCATTAGGATCTATCTTCCAAACGCTGCAAGGCAATTTGGGATCGATGTACGTAAATGATTTCACCATGTTTGGTAAAAACTTCCGAGTAACCATGCAAGCAGACAGTGAATATCGCAGCAGCATGGACGATTTGGATAAATTCCATGTACGTGCAAGTTCAGGTCAAATGGTGCCATTAAGCACTCTGGTTACTTATGACACGGTATTTGAACCAGATGTAGCGTGGCGTTACAACATGTATCGCTCAGCAGTCATTCAAGGTCAACCGGCGGAAGGTTATTCCAGTGGTGATGCGATTGCAGCGATGGAACGTGTGGCAGCAGAGGTGCTTCCTCATGGTTACCAATATGAATGGACGGGCATGGCTTACCAAGAAGTAAAAGCGGGTAACCAAGCGATTTATGCCTTTGCTTTAGCACTGATCTTTATCTACCTGTTTATGGTGGCGCAATACGAGAGTTGGAGTATTCCTCTCGCAATTATTCTTGTTGTGCCTGTTGCTACCTTTGGTTCTTTCTTAGCCTTGAATTTAGCTGGAATGCCCTTGAACCTTTATGCTCAAATTGGCTTAGTTCTCTTAATCGCCTTGGCAGCTAAAAATGCTATTTTGATTGTGGAATTTGCTAAGAATGAGCGTGAAGAAAAAGAGATTGATTTAAATAACGCGTCGGTTAACGGTGGTCGTTTACGATTCAGAGCAGTAAACATGACATCGTGGTCATTCATCTTAGGTATTTTGCCATTGGTGTTTGCATCGGGGGCGGGTTACATCAGCCAAAACTCTTTGGGTGTATCGCTCATTGGCGGCTTGTTATGTGTGCTATTGGTCGGTACGTTACTTGTTCCTGGTTTCTACGCCATGGTACAGCGCCGTCGTGAGAAGCTGCATGGTGGCAGTACCAAACTGGTTCCAATTGATGATGAGTAAATCATTGCCTGATTATTCATAATTTAATAAAGGAGCCTTCGTGGCTCCTTTTTTGTCTTAAAGAAGGTGAGTATTAATCATAAGACCCTGTATTATTGATGTTATACTTATTAAATAAGTTGTCAGCCCTTATATGATGGAATGATATGAAAAAATATGAATTAGTCGTTCAAGATATTATTAGTAAGATTTGCCAGAATAGTATCAGTCATAAATTACCATCAGAAAGAGATCTATCTGAAATATACGGGTTATCACGATTTACGATTAGAAAGGCATTAGCAAAGTTAGAGTCTATAGGTATAGTAAAAGCTAAGTTAGGCTCTGGTTATTTTGTTAATTCTTCCGTGATGGGCGCACCTTTAATATATAACTCAATTACTGAAAATAGTTTTGATGAAATTTCCTATAAGAAAATAAAGCTGAATAAGAAATTGCCAGACCAACAAGACAAACAAATATTTTCAATTAGTGATGATGATTATATATGGAATATACGTAGACTAAGATTGATTCATAATAAAGTGATTCAAATAGAAGATGCAAAAATCCCCGTTAGATTATTTTCAGAAATGAATGAACACATTATTGAAAGCTCACTTCAAAAACATGCATTATCTATTGGGTTAAGCATTGATAGTTATTTAACTACTTATCAAGCCATTAGTGTATCAAAAGAGGATGCGGATATTCTAGGTTGTAAAAAGAATACGGCAGCGATGAATATTACGAATCGAGGTTTTCTAGACAATGGAGAGTTGTTTATTGTCAGTAATATTATCGACATTAATTATCAATGTACTTATCACACCCCATTTAACAGTGAAAGCATTGATTATCGAGATAAAAAATAGCCGCTCATTAAGCGGCTATCGTTTTTAAGGGGTATGAATTGAGCCATCAGGAAGTCGGCTTTGCGTCCATTCGTGAGGGCGATACATTATTGGGAACTCCTCCGCGGCTTCTTGATTTATTTCTACACCAATTCCCGCAATTTCTGATGCATAAAGATAACCATTGATTGGTTCAGCAGCATTAGGGAACACACGCTTTGTATTTTCGTTATACTCAACATGCTCTTGAATTGCTGCATTATGTAAATGAACATTTAAGTGCGTATTTACTGCTGCACCGATAGGTGTCATGTCTGGTGGACAGTGCCAAGCAAGGCGCACTCCGAACGTTTGGCATAAATGCCCAAGTTTTAGTGCCGGTGTTATGCCACCAATTTGAGATACGTGGCAGCGGATAAAATCAATACGACGGTTAATGATTAACGCTTTCCACTCTTCGGGGTTATTAAATAACTCCCCTAATCCTAATGAAACGGAGGTTTGGCTTCTGAGGTTATCTAGCCATTCTGTTTGGTTTGGCGGTAAAATATCTTCAATGAAGTAAGGTTTAAATTGTTCCACTTCTTTTGCAAATTGAACGGCTTGATTTGGAAAAAGACGTTCATGAACATCATGTAAAATATGGAATTTATTGCCGTATTTTTCTCTAAGAAGTCGGAACATGGTTAAGGTGTTATCCATGTACTGATCTTGATCGTAGTATGAACCTTCAGTTGGATTTTGTGCGGTATTTAAATGACTTGGAACGCCACCGTAAAAGCCCAACTGACAGCGTATATGCTTATAGCCTTTATTTAAAAACGAATCAACCAAATCATAGATACCCTCCATGGTGTCACTAGTAGCATGGGTATAGACAGGGATCGCATCTCTTGATTTACCACCAAATAATTGATGCAAAGGCATGCCTGCTAATTTGGCTTTTATATCCCACAATGCCATATCAACACCAGAAACTGCATTATTAATGACAGGACCATTACGCCAATAAGCGTTAACCATCATCATTTGCCAAATATCTTCAATATTGTTCGCATTTTTACCAATAAGAAGTGGTTTTAAATATTCATCCACCATTGTTTTGACTGCGAGTGGACGTTGTTGAAAGGTTGCACAACCAAAACCAGTGACTCCTTGATTAGTTTCAACAATAACCGTAATTAAGTTATGTCTGTCTGGTTTTGTAATTATACAATGAACATTTGAGATGATAGTTTCTTTCACAATAAAATAACCTAAATTAATGTTAACTCCTATTATATAACCGTGTTAAAAGCGACATTTCAAGTGCTAATTTTGGGGTTAAAATAATTGGTCTGGAAAGGTTTTTTATTTCATATATAAAACAGACCAATCATTAAAAAAGCGTGAAAAAAGATTTTTTCCAAGTTTAAATGTGAGTTAGCTCTCTTTTTTCATGGTTGGATTAATATTGGTTATAGATATGATATCTCCAGTTAAGCCACTTCAACTAACAGGTATGTTATGCAAAATATTGAAACGAATGACGAGGTTAATGCTAATTTAGACTCTTCATCTAAAAAGAAAAACCTGAGTGAAAATATACAGTTATTAATTAGTGCTCTTGGTGATGAAAAGAATATAAGCAGTATTACCCATTGCATGACAAGATTACGATTTAAGCTAGTGGATGAATCTCTTGTTAACGAGGAAGAGATCAAAAAGATAGTGGGTGTGAAAGGCGTTGTATTACAGCAAGGTCAAACGCAGGTGATTATCGGGGTTGAGGTTGAAAAATGGTTCAACGCCATGTCAAATACCTCAAGTAATACAGAGACTTCTACTCCTGTAGATCATCTTGAAAAAGGTAAACTGTTTCAAGGTATTATGAGAATAGTTGCGGGCATTTTTGGACCTGTAGTACCTGCTATTGCAGGGGCTGGAATGTTGATGGGTCTGCTTTCTGGACTTATTGCGACCAATGTTATTTCTGAATCTTCAGATACGGTTTTTTTCTTCCGTTCTATCTCTGTTGCTGTATTTTTCTTCTTACCTATGTTGGTGTCATTCTCTGCAGCGAAGGTATTTAAAGTTAACGAATATATTGCGTTAGCCGTTTCATCGGCAATGCTTGCACCTAAATTGGTAGAGAAAGCAGCACAGCTAAAAGATGTTGGTGCTGTTCCAGAGCTAACCGTGCTTGGTGTTGTCCCTATTGATTTGCTTAATTATGGCGGTGCGATTGTCCCTGCGATATTAGCGATCTGGTTATTGTCTAAAGTAACGCCTTTAGTTGATAAGTTAGTTCCTTCATCAGCAAAACCTGTATTTACGCCACTTTTAGCCTTTACTGTGACTTCAACAATTACGCTGTCATTCGTTGGCCCAGCGGGTATTTGGTTGAGTAATGGTGCGGGTTGGGTCGTTGGTTCATTACTTGAGATCTCTCCAACACTCACAGGTTTTGTCTTTGGGTTAACTCGTCCAATTACGATTGTGTTTGGTATTCACCACAGCATGACGCCAATCAGCTTGAACAACTTTGCGTTATATGGAAAAGATTTATTAATGCCAATCATGTGTTTAGGTAATTTGGCCATAGCGGGTGCAACCATGGCAGTTTGGCATAAACAACGTAAATATGTATCTAAAGAAGAGTCATCAATTACGTTAGGCTCTGGTGTGACTGCAATTTTAGGTATTACAGAACCTGCGTTATTTGGTGTTCTTACTAAATATACAAAAGCCTTGATGACAGCAAGTTTAGCGGCGGGTGTGTTTGGTGCAATATCAGTAACCATAGATACTCACTTAAACAGCTATATTTTATCGTCTGTATTTAGTATGCCTGCGTATTTATCTGGAGGTACTCAGAACTTTATTCAAGCGATTTTAGGGGTATGTGGTGTGTTTATTCTCTCTTATATTTTAACGTTCTTGTTCGTTAAACTTGATGATAAGTAATCTCTTTTAATAGAGCCGTGAAGTGAGCCGCTTATTGCTGCAAGTTAGTAAGTAATAGCTCACTTTCGTATTTTAAGGTAAGGGTTAGATATGAGTCACATCGCTATTATTGGTGAGTGTATGATCGAGTTGAATGGCTCGCCATTTGGAGACATGCATCAAAGTTATGGTGGAGATACATTAAATGCCGCGATATACCTAAATCGAAGCTTACCATCGTGTTTGAAAGAACCTTATTCGGTACGTATCAGTTATATTACCTCCGTAGGGACGGATGCTATCAGCCAAGAAATGATCAAGCGTTGGGAAGATGAGGGGATCTGTACTGATTTAGTTCTTAGAGATGACAAGCGCTCCCCAGGTCTTTATTTGATTCAACTTGATGATAAGGGAGAGAGGACATTTTTGTATTGGCGTAATGATTCAGCTGCACGCTATTTGGTTCAACACCCTGATTTTGAAAAACTCAGTAAGGAGCTTAATAAGGTTGATGTCATTTTCGTTAGTGGGATTAGCTTAGCGATTTTGCCTGATGAAGACAGATACGCTTTATTATTGTTATTAAATGAATGGCGCCAACAAGGGATTACGATTGTTTTTGATAGCAACTATCGTTCTAAATTATGGGATTCAGAATTAGTTACAAAAGAAGCGTATCAACGATCTTATCAAACAACGGATATTGCTTTAGTTACTTATGATGATGAGCAGCTGTTATGGGGAGATAAAAACCCTAAACAAACCGTCACTAGGCTTCATGCATTGGGTGTTAAAACCGTAGTGGTAAAACTTGGTTCTGAAGGCTGTCTTGTTAGTGAAGCAGCAGAGCAAGAGCCTACATTAATTGCGACAGAACGTGTTGAGATAGTTGTAGATACTACCTCAGCAGGAGACTCTTTTAATGGTGGTTTTTTATCTTGTTACCTTACTGGAGGCTCAATGATAGAAGCTTGCCGTCAAGGTAATGCACTGGCTGGACTGATTATTCAGCATCACGGAGCCATTATCCCTAAAGCCATCACTGATACTCTTTCAATACCCACGTAGGAATAAAAAAATGTCGACAATTAATGAACAACTACAAGCGCTTAAAGTCATTCCTGTTATTGCTTTAGATAATGCAGAAGATATCATTCCATTAGGTAAAGTGTTATCAGATAATGGACTTCCTGCGGCTGAAATAACGTTTCGTTCAGCCGCTGCGATAGAAGCCATTCGATTATTAAAGCAATCACAACCGCATATGCTTATTGGTGCAGGAACTGTCTTAAATGGTCAGCAAGCACTTGAAGCAAAAGAAGCGGGAGCAAGTTTTGTTGTCTCTCCTGGCTTTAATCCTAATACCGTAAAAGCGTGCCAAGAGATTGGAATTAATATTATTCCGGGTGTAAATAACCCGAGTACGGTAGAAGCCGCATTAGAGATGGGGTTAACAACACTCAAGTTTTTCCCTGCAGAAGCCTCTGGTGGTCTGAACATGGTTAAATCTTTAGTGGGCCCTTATGGTGATATTAGATTAATGCCAACAGGTGGTATTACTGCATCAAACATTAAAGATTATTTAGCTGTACCCCAAGTGTTGGCTTGTGGTGGAACATGGATGGTAGACAAAAAGCTAATTAAAAATAAAGATTGGGACACGATTGCACGATTAACGAGAGAGATTGTTGAATTGGTGAAACGTTAATATGATCAATCTTTAGTTAATAGAATTACAGGAGCCTTCGTGGCTCCTTTTTTCTTTTTGAGCTTCTTGAAATTAAGATCTCATTTTGGACTAGAGTCATTCGGAGCGAGGAAAGCTAAGGTATATACTCAATTCTTATTGCTTCACGCATTCAATTTTTCTTCGAGTACTTACCCATGCCAAAATATAACGTAAAATTTATCGCTGCCGATATGGATGGCACATTACTTAATGAAAATGGCAAGCTAGACCCAAGCTTCTTCGATCTTTATCAGCAATTAGAAAACAACAACATAATGTTTGCTGCGGCGTCTGGTCGCCAGTATTACAGCCTAGCTGAAACATTTGCTCCAGTCAGTGATCGTATGATGTTCATTGCGGAAAATGGCACGCTTGTTATGCACAAAGGCCAAGAGCTTTACAGTTGTACTATCCCTAAAGATTCTATTGATAATATCGTAAATCAAGCGCGTTCGGTTGAAGGTACACATTTGGTGTTGTGTGGTAAAAAATCGGCGTATATAGAAACTCAAGATCCAAAGGCGGTGGCTGAGTTTTCAAAGTATTATCATCGTTGCCAATATGTAGAAGATGTACTTGCTGTTGATGATGAATTCATTAAAGTCGCCATTTGTCATTTTGATGGTTCGGAAGAAAATGTGTATCCGACGATTAATGCAAAATTTGGGCACAATCATCAAGTGGTGGTAAGCGCTAAAATTTGGCTAGATGTGATGAATAAAGTGGCTTCAAAAGGTGCGGCTATTAAACATCTACAACATACATTGGGTTTTAGTTTTGAAGAGACAATGAGCTTTGGTGATTACCTGAATGATTTAGAAATGCTGCAAGAAAGCTACTATTCCTACGCAATGGAAAACGCACATCAAAAAGTAAAAGAGACAGCACGCTTTATGGCACCAAGTAACAAAGAGGCGGGTGTGTATACCGTGATTAAAGAGATGGTGCTATAAAATACAGTAAAATTTGAATAAAATGCCATAAGTTAAACACTGACTTATGGCATTTGTCATTGAATTATTAGGCTTCTTTTATCGCTTGATCTTGATTTGCAATTTTCTTCTTAAATAATGCAATGAAAGGAATCAGCAATAAATAAGAGACCATTATAAATCCAAACGTAGACACAAACGCCATCATTGTCGATTGTTGGTGTAGTAACGCTTGGATCTGCGCTAAGAACGAAGGGTCTGTGATTTGATACCCTTGGGAATGAGCGGCTTGCTGTAGTATTGGATTACTTAATGTGAGATCCCCACCTAAAGAGTTCCATTCTTTTTGTTCCATACGGCTGAAGTAGGTATTAACAATCGAAATACCAAACGATCCGCCAATAGTACGGAAAAGGTTAAACATTACCGCCCCATTTACTGCATTTTGTTTTGATAACGTAGAGTAAGCTAATTGGCTTAATGGCGAGAAAACTAAACCCATGCCAGCCCCTTGAATAATACTAGGGAACAAAATCCAAAACATATCGATATTTAACGAATATTTTATCATTAAATAGGTGCCATATGCGTTGAGTAGCAAGCCAATAACAATCAGCACTTTTGCATTTAGCTTATCCATGTAACCCGCGAGCATGATTAATACAATGGCTGAGGTTAACCCTCTGGGAGCCATCGCAATACCCGTGGTATCAACAGGATAATTTAATAATTGCTCTAACATCATCGGTTGTAATTGGGTAATACCAAACATCCCCATCGCAAACCCACCCATGACTAAACAAGACACCGCTAAATTACGATCTTTGAGTAACCATATTGGTGCGATATCTCCTTTTATCTTGAACGAACGTCGAACAAAATACGCAATAGCGATAGCACTAATGATGGATGAAAACAGAATCAGATTTGAACTAAACCAGCCTTTTTCATTCCCCTGATCAAGCACCATTTGCAGCAAACCAATCCCTAACGCCATTCCAATCACAATTGGCCAATCGATTTTAGTCGGTCCTTTGTTTTCAATTTTTACATTAAAGTAAATCAGAGATAAACAGATAAGCCCAACAGGAAGATTGACGTAAAATATCCATCGCCAATCCATATTCTGAGTAATGATACCACCCAGAGTTGGACCTAGGATTGGACCAAGTAATATCCCAACACTAAACAAAGCCATGGCTTTACCGCGTTGTTCTTGAGGATAGATTTGAATCATAATCGACTGTGATAATGGAATAACAGATGCCCCAAAAGCACCTTGCATGATCCGGAAAGTCACCATTTCAGCCAATGAGTCAGCCTGACCACATAGCGCAGAGGTGATAATAAACCCAGCCACAGAGATTAATAGTAGCTTTCTAACCCCGACTTTAAGTGCTAAAAAGCTGGCTAAAGGAATAAAGATAGCCTCAGCCATTGAGTAGGACGTTAACACCCATGTTACTTGCTCTGAGGTCACGCCTAATGCACCCATCATGTGTGGGAGGGCAACATTTGCGATAGTCATATCAAGCAATACCATGATGGCAGAAAGCATTACAGCGAGGGTGACTAAAGTTCGTTTGGTATCGCCTTTATCCTTCAAGCTTTCTTCTGCCGGTATAATGACATTCGTCATGATTGTTTTCCTTTTTGCCGGTTATTCCGCTAGAGGAGCTAATGTATCAACCGTTACCGATGCACTCGCACCTACACGTAAAGGAAATTTAAGTTTATTTTGGTTGTTATCAAGCTTGATGCGAATTGGAAAACGTTGCGGTACTTTTACCCAGTTTCCTGTTGCGTTTTCAGGAGGAAGTAATGAAAACGAAGCGCCACTAGCAGGAGAAATTGCCTCGATAATACCGATGTATTTAATATTAGGGTAAAGATCTAACGTAATGGTTGCTTTCATGCCTTTTGTTACACGGCCGACATGAGTCTCTTTAAAGTTAGCTTGTACCCAATAGGAGTTCGCTTCTACAAGAGGCGTTAATGCTTGTCCGGGTACAACGACACTACCAGGATGAACCTGAACTTTACCTAGCGTTCCATCATGGTCAGCAAAAATATTGGTGTACGACAGCGATAAACTGGCTTGGCTTAATGCGGCGGCGGCTTTTTTAACTTCAGGAGAGGCGTCACCTTTTGCGCCTTGTGATTTAATCAGTTGAGACATGCGTGCTCTAGTGGCGGTGACATTGTTTTCAGCGGATGATAGCTTTTGGCGTGAATCATCTAAACTCTGTTCTGGTAATAAATTTTTTGACGCTAATTCTTTGATTCTTTTATAGGAAATCTGAGCATCACTCAGTGTTGCCATCGCACTTTTTACATCAGCACTGGCAGCTAGGATGGCATCGTCGGTGGCGGCATTATTGGAGGTTGCGATTTCATAAGCGGCTTTTGCTTCATCAAGTTTTGCTTGATATGGGGCAGGGTCAATTTGTACTAATAAATCGCCTTTGCTTACCGATGCATAATCTGTCGCGTCTGTGGCAATGACTTTACCGCTGATTTGTGGGGCAATATACACAATATTGGCATGAACATAAGCATCATCAGTACTTGGGAATTGCTCTTGATGCTTTACATAAAAGTAGCCAGCTGTAATAAGTCCAACGGCAATACATCCTGTAGCAAGTAGATTCCGTGTGAAGTGAGTATTCTTGTCTGTCATGTTCTGTCCTAATGTATTGTCTTTTTATTTAAGGAATAAAATCACTGTCTTTTTAAAAATAAATAAAATATAAGAATAAAAAGAGTGTTAAATTAAAGTGAATAATAAAAGCTATATAGGATCGATTATATTTTTTATTGTTAGCTTTAATTGATGATTATTAAATTATGTGTAGTTTTCATCATCTCTATCTATTAAAAAATAAGGAAATAGAGAGATTTAGCTATAACTAACTGTAGTCCATATATGAATTATCACCATTCTTAGATGGAAGTGATAAATTACAGAAACTGTGGGTTATTTTTGTAGGAACAACCAGTTATAGTCGTGTTCTTTGACTTAATAAGTTCTGAACAGGCTTATATGGTATCTGGCTTTAGCGAATTCTAGGTGAGTACCTGAGAGATCGTTCTTATGTTAATAAGTGGGGAGTAGGTCTTGTTATTCTTATTTTTCATGATCATTCTATCTATGTTTCTAGGTGATGTTCCGAATTATTTGATTAGAATGTTCCTCATTTTGTGAAATGTCTAGTTCTAAATATAAATAAGATTTTAAGTAATCAATGACTCAATGAAAGCGTTGTACCATATAACGTAAAGCAAACGTTTATATCAATAATTTATTATAAATATACACGCTTTAAGGGGTTGCAGAGTTGGATACGTTTATCTGAATTAATGGATGAGTTATGGTGGCTTTTAAAGCCTCACCGAGTAGGATTTTTATTTGCTCTTAATCATATAATATTTAAGATTGATATTGTTGTTTAGGTCTGTACCAGACAATCTCTCCCATTCGCTTTCGCTGTATATAAGGCACTATCAACACGCCTTATAAGACGATCCCAATTATCATTAGCCGTCATTTCTGTTAGGCCAAAACTAACACTATAGGTGATGGAGTCTATAGATTGAGCTGCGACCACCTTTTGTATTCTGTGAGCGATTTTCATCGATGTGTCTTTGGGAGAATTCAGTAAGATGATTAGAAATTCATCTCCACCATAACGTACACATACTTCATCGCTTCGACATTGTTCTCGCAGAATGGTTGAAAAGTTTTTTATGACTAAATCGCCATAATGATGCCCATACGTATCATTAATTCGTTTAAATTTATCGATGTCTGCCAATATGATAGATACACATGAATCTCTTTTGATTGGAAGGCGTGTTGCTAGAAACTCTTCTAATCCTTTTCTGTTGTAGAGTTTTGTTAGTTCGTCAGTGACAGAGGCGCTATGAATTTTTGATATTAGACGTTCAGTTAATATCCAGAAGACAGTAAAACTGATCGTGATACTTGTGACTATCATCAGAATGTAGGCCATTTTATGTACTTCTGAAATGCTGAGATAGTGTATTACTGGGATCTCTGTATAAGCCCATATTAAACGCAGACTCATCGCGATAGCGTTTATCATTAATATGGCATTAAGTAGAAGTAAAGGGGCTTTGTTGTCTTGAACTTGACCTGTTCTATTAATATAAATACCAATAATACTCATTATAATAATAAAGAAACTTCGAATTTTGATTCTAGCACTCACTGATGGTGTGACTAGAGTGAAGTAGGCAAAGGTCAGTATCGTTATTATTGAAATAATAGAACAAAT
Source organism: Aliivibrio sp. SR45-2 (assembly GCF_963890165.1). Lineage (NCBI taxonomy): Bacteria > Pseudomonadati > Pseudomonadota > Gammaproteobacteria > Vibrionales > Vibrionaceae > Aliivibrio > Aliivibrio sp. SR45-2. Next base: position 29,158 of record NZ_CAWPRC010000143.1, read on the forward strand.
TAAAATAATGTTTTTCTTTGGTGCTCTAATGTAAGCGATGCCGATAAACAATAGAGATACTGCGATGACATAAAGGCTATTTGAAACAAAAACGACGGCACAAGACGTTTGAGTGTAGCCTAAACTGATAGGTAAAATACTCAGAGCAAGTAAAAATAATGCGAAAGAGATGTGATTCACACCTTTAATCATCCCGTCAAACATGTATCGATAACAAAAAAACAAGCTGAAACTAAGCATTGCTGATAAGAAAACACTAACAATAGAAAGAGTGCTAATATCCATATAAACACCATTATTGACGAATATTTAGCCACTTCCTGTGTAGGAAAGTGGTTTGTATTTCAGTAATAAAAATAACCTCAACACCAATGGTGAAGCTAAAGTCTAATCTTATAAAGTCTCATTTTTATTACAAAGATATTGTGATATGCCTCCAAGTTATTTGATTAATTGAGATTTATTTAGGATTCATGGTGTTTTTATTTGATTTCATCAGGTTGATTTTTAATGTTTTTTGTGGAATTCATAGCGTGCGATATAGGGAATGTAGAGAAGAATACAGTGAGTTAGATGATATCCAACTCACTGTATAGATCGTGGTGTAATTAATGGTGATTAGAACTTTTTCTATCTTAATTAATATTTATGTTAATGATGGTTGAGGTTTGAGAGCTCTTCTAACAAATGTTGATCTTACATTGTCGTACACCAAGTTGAAGGTGAACGCGTAAATGGTAATAAAGATAGTTACACCGATGTCCATCATAAATGCTTCCAATAGTCCGACATTTAATAAGTAAGCCATGACTGGAATTGTCACAACTAGTAGTCCTATTTCAAATAAAACCACATGGAATATACGAAATGAAAGTGTGCGTTCTTTTTTCTCGCCAGTGAAGAATTTGTCAAATATCCAATTGAAAATAAAATTCCAAATCATGGCGATAGTGGCAATAACTATCATGGTCCCTGATAATGCGGTAATGTCGTGGCTTGTAAAAATAGCCAATCCAAGAATAGACAGTGATACTGCCAATACTTCAAATAATACAGCGTGAAAAATACGTTCAGTTGTTTTCATATCGTGACTCTTAATAATTATTGATACATTTAAAAATAATGAATCAGCGATTATAGAGAGTGAACAAAGCAGATAAAGTTAACAACCATCACAAACCGTGATAGCTTGGGTTCTTGAACTATTTATTGAGTTAATGCCATGTACAGTTTTGAGCAATTAAGAATTTTTGTCACTGTGTGCGAAAGCGGATCTTTCTCTGCGGCAGCTCGTAAGCTAAAGCGTGCTCAATCAGGCGTGAGTCAAGCTATTGCAAATTTAGAAATTACGATTAACCAAGAGTTGTTTAATCGTGACAAAAACACACCAATACTCACTGAGAGAGGTAAGGCACTATTACCTATTGCTCAATCAATTTTGCATCAACAAAAATATTTTGATCAAAAAGTCGAATCATTGGAAAGAGAGCATGAATACGAGCTAATAATCGCAATAGATGAGAGCTTAATTAATGACGATTTACTACAAATTTTGGCAGAGTTGGCTGATAAATTCCCAATAACTGATGTAGAAATCATCACTACTTCCACTTTTGATGTTGAAGAGCTCGTTAGAGAAGGGAAAGCACAAGTGGGTATCGTCTACGCTGATGGTGAGCTTAAAGTGGATATGGATTTTTTTACGTTAGGCCAAACTCGGTTTCTTACTGTCGTTTCTCCTGATCACGAATTGGCAGGGTTGCCGATGGTGAATGATGCGGCGCTAAAAGGGCATCGACAATTAGTGCATCGAAGCTCAGAGCGTAAAGAGTTGTGGTTTAGTTATGGCATCAGCTCTAAGTTGTGGTATGCGAATACTCACCAAACGTTACTGGATCTGGCTTGTCGAGGTATTGGGTGGACAATGGTGCCTGAGCACACTGTGACAGACTTATTGGCTCAGAATAAATTAGTTGCTTTGCCAATTGCTCATGAGTTTGATGGATGGTTAACACCAATGGGTTGCTTGGTCTCTCGTAGCCATGGCTTTGGTCCTGTACTGGAAGATTTATTGTCGTCATTACAACAACTCAGTCAAAAAAAACGCTAATTCATCGATTGTGAATTAGCGGATTTATATTTATCCAGAACTAAGGTTATTTACACTGTAAAAATGGGTCTAAGCCACCTGACTTGTCTTTAGTTGTGTGGTGGCTATATTCTCACAGAACTCATGATGAAGCGCACGTATGGCTGGTTGATAATCTTTGTCACTCACAACGAATTGTACGTTTACATTACGCATAGAAGAGTGCAAAGCAACTGGGGTAACATCATTGTTCATTAATGATAAGACGCCTTTTGCTAATGCTTTGTTGGTGTCAATTTGAGAACCAATGACTGATATTAGCGCAACCATTCGCCCTTTTATTGAGGCTTTTGGGTAACGTTTTTCTGCTTTATATAGCACTTTATTGACGCTTTCAGTACTTCCACCAAGATAGTAAGTAATTGAGTTAGCATTCATTTCTTTACCAATTAAATTCACTTGGGCATCTGAGATTATTTCCATTAACTCATAGCCAACGTTATCCACTTGACCGACCATTGCTTGATCAAACAAATGCAAAGCAAACACTTTTTCTTTGCCTGCGATGATCTCTACTTTGTTGGTTTCTGGTTGATAATCTGACGAAATTAATGTGCCTTTGTGCTCTGGTTCAAAAGTGTTTTTAATTTGGATTTCAATATCACTTTCTCGCAGTCCTGCTGCTGCATTAGGGTGAATGGCTTCCATACCTAAGCTTGCTAGCTGATCGGCAACATCGTAATTAGTGCGTCCAATAGGGAATACTTTATCAGTGCCCACCACACGAGGGTCAGCAGAACTTAAATGATATTCTTTATGAATAATGGCTAAATCAGCGTTGGTAAGAGAAGCGATACGACTAAAGGTCATTTCGCTGTAACCGCGATCATAAGTGCCCATTAAGCCTTCTTTACAGTAAGCGTAACCAGTAACGATCGGTAGCTCTGTTGTCACATCAATATCTTTAAATACATCAGTGATGGTTTCATCTAACGTTCTTGGAGTTTGGTTATCCCACCCAGAGAGGTCGACGAATTTAGCGTTAATTCCAATAGTTTTAAGTTTTAATGCTGTATTAAAGGCACTATGTGCTTCACCAATAGAAGAGAGGAATTCTCTAACTTGCGGTAAATATCGACGTAGAGAAAATTGACCGTATTGGCAGGTTTGAAGAATGTTTGAGATACAATTTTTGGCTTCATCAATTCGTGAGCAAATAAATTTATCCGCTCTTAAACGATTTAATGGATCGATAAAAAGGTGTTCATTAGTGAGTAACATACGATTTTTTACATATTCTAATGCTTCATCCCAACTGTCATCACGTTTAGCGATCAGTTTATAGACACCCGGCTTACCTGTTTTTTTACACTCAAGTAATGAGTCAGTAATGCCGCCATAGGCTGATACAACAAAAACACGGTTATATGGATTGGCTGGACGAAGGAATATGTTATCTAAAACGGCATCAAACGCCGTCATAGACGTACCGCCGATTTTTTCTACGGTATAAGTCATTAAGAAATCCTTTTTTTGACTTTGAATTATGAAGATAAGAGGAGGAATATTAGGGGTGGGGCACAAAGCCCCAATCGGAATATTAATCAATAATAGGGTAGACGCCGTTTTTATCGTGCACTTCAGTACCGGTAATCGGTGGATTGAAGACACAAGCCATCACCATTTCTTTATCTTTATATGCTCGTAAGTAGTGTTCATCATGCTTATCAAGAATATATAAGGTACCGGCTTTTATTGGGTACGTTTCACCGCCAACAACTTCTATTTCGCCTTCGCCACTCATGCAATATACCGACTCTAGGTGGTTCTTGTAATGAATATGCGTTTCAGTATTTTGGTAAATTGTTGTGATGTGAAAAGAAAATCCCATATTGTCATTTTTCAATAACATACGAACGCTTTCCCACGTTTCTGATACTACGCGTCGCTCGCTGTCACGACATTCATCTAATGTTCTTACTATCATGATTCTTCCTTGCTTAAGATGCTTTTTTGAAATAGGTAGAAGCTACCGCTTCAACGGCATTTTCGAAGATAGTTAATCCTTCGATAAGTTCTGATTCTGTTATCGTTAATGGACAAAAGAATTTTACAACTTCATCAGCAGGTCCGGCAGTTTCGATGATCATGCCATTTTTAAAGCATGTCTTAGCAATTTCAGTTGAGATGAGTGCATTTTCACACTCAACCCCAATCATCATGCCGCGTCCTTTTTGTTTTACAAATAGTTTAGGGTGGCGCTTGATTGAGCGTTCGATTACGTCACTTACTTTTTGAGAGCACTGTTTAATATGTTCTTCAAAATTTGAGTTTGACCAATATATTTCAATGGCTTTAGCCGCAGTGATGAACGCGTGATTGTTACCACGGAAAGTACCGTTGTGCTCGCCTGGTTTCCATTGGTCTAATTCAGGTTTAAGTAAAACGACTGCCATTGGTAAACCGTAGCCACCAATTGATTTAGACAGTGTAACCATATCAGGTTTGATACCTGATGGTTCGAAACTAAAGAAGGTTCCTGTACGGCCACAACCTGCTTGAATGTCATCAACAATCATAAGAATGTCGTTGGCTTTACAAATCTTACTTAAACGTTGTAACCATTGGTTTGAAGCAACGTTTAATCCACCTTCACCTTGCACTGTCTCTAAAAGAACAGCGGCAGGTTTATCTAGTCCACTTGAGTTATCAGATAACATGGTTTCGAATAGGTTAAGTCCATCAATATCTGCATAGCCTTCAAAAGGAATGCGAGTGATATTGTTTAAGCTAACACCTGCGCCTTGACGATGATGTTGATTACCTGTGGCAGCTAACGCACCAGCAGTACAGCCGTGAAATCCATTTGTAAATGCCACAATATTAGTTCGGTTTTTTACTTTTCGCGCCAGTTTTAAAGCGGCCTCAACCGCATTTGTTCCCGTAGGACCTGTAAATTGAACTTTATAGTCGAGATGTCTTGGCTCAAGAATGTAATGATTTAGCGCATTTAAGAATGTTGCTTTTGCGCTTGAATGCATATCTAGGCCGTGTGTAATTCCATCTTGTTCAATGTATTCAAGCAAAGCTTGCTTTAAAACTGGGTTGTTGTGACCGTAATTGAGAGAGCCTGCTCCGGCAAGGAAATCGAGGTAACGTTCCCCGTTTTCGGCTTCTAACCAGCATCCCTTTGCTTTTTGAAAAATAACAGGAAAGTTGTTTGAGTATGAACGTACTTTTGATTCTCGTGTTTTAAAAATATTCATGATGATTCCGTTTATTATTCCTATTTTATTGACGATGAATGTAAAGGGATGCGATACAAATATTCAGTATCGTGTTTATCTTTGAAGTGTATTTTTTTGTCTAGAAAAGTGCTTACTTCGCCTTGATTACCATTATTAGCGTCGAGCTTTTTAAACAGTGACCAAGAGGCGTCATTTGCTTTGGTTATCGTCGTTTCTAAGGCTTTTATATGCTTGAGGCTTTCTCGTTGTAAAAGTGTATTTAGCATGGAGTAAGCTAAACCTTTACCTCGATAGCGGGGAGAGACGGCAACTTGCCATATAAACAAAGTGTTTGGTTCATTCGGTTTTTGATAACCAGAAATAAAACCAGCAAGGTCGTCATCTTTTTCTGCTAAAACGCAGGTATTACTGAAATGTGTAGATTGAAGAAAGTTGCAGTATGAAGAATTAATATCAAGTGGTGAGCAGTCGGTGATCAATGAATAAACATTGTCACCGTCTGTCCTCGAAGGTTCTCGAAATGTCCATTTTTTACTGGGGTCAGTGTCAATACCTGAACACAATACCCAAGGTGCTAATATAGCCATATGTAAATACATATCCTTTGTACTCTAATTAAATTCGTTGTCATTATGCCCATTCTTTGGGGGGTAAAAGCAAATAAATAGCATTTACATGAGTTAGGTTGCGAGTAATATCACGTTTTGTGGCTATTTTTTATCAGGCATGGCGTTTCTTTTTGTTTTAAATAGATTAGTTCTCTTAGTATTTATTTTTGGTTTTGAGTGTTTAATCTATCAAAATTTCGATGTTTGATTTATAAAGTTAAGGATGATTGGGCCAGTTTTAATGTGATGATGGAGGAAAGGTGGGGGCTTTTTTCTTTTTATAATGAATCGTATAAAGAGTCAGTAGCACTGTTATTCAATTTAAGGTTTAATGCTCTTTAATCGAACATCTAATATTTGGAACATGTAATGTCTTTGGTTAACCAGCTTTCTTTATTTATTGATGTCGTGCAGCAAGGTTCTTTTACAAAGGCGGCAGCATTGCATGATATGGATAATTCCTCGTTGTCTAAGCAAATTAAAAAGCTAGAAACCGAATTGGGCGTTCAGTTGCTTAATCGTTCAACGCGATCGTTTTCATTAACGCCTGCGGGAGAGGATATTTTAGATCAGGCACATAAACTTCTGAATACGCTAGGGGATGTGAAATCAATTGCTGATTCATATCATACCGATCTCAAAGGTCGCATCCGTATAACGGCTCCGTTACATATTGGTCAACAATACCTCCATCCTGTTATTAGTCAGTTTATGAAAGTGTATCCAGACGTTGAAATTGATCTTTTAATGGATGATAAGCGGACGGATATTATATCTGATCACTTTGATGTAGCTTTTCGATTAGGGCGTTTAGATGATTCAAATTTAATTGCGAAGAAACTTGCTGATATTCGTCCTGTTATCCTTGCTTCGGAGGACTTTATTAAGCAGTACGGAGAGCCGAAAAAACCTGAAGAGTTGGAGTGCTTACCTTCTGTCATTTACAGTAATGGTTCTTTGACTGTCGATGCGATGAAACTGAGTGATAGCCCAGACTCCACTCAGTTTAAAAGTTATAAAATGAAAGGAAATTATAAAGTTAGTGATGTACGAACGCTGTTAGCAGCGGTGAAAGATGGTTTAGGCTATGCGATGGTATATTCTTCAAATCTTGAACGTTCAATAACTGAAATGAAGTTAAAGCCATTACTTACTCATTATTTACTTTGCGATCAAGGTGCAGCGTTGTATGCATTGTATCCACATAGAAAACAAACGGCGTTAGTGAGGGAGTTTATTACTGCTGTTGAAAAGCATATTGGCGATTCTCCGTGCTGGGAGAAGCACGTTCCTGAGTTTGATACGATGTACCAAAAGAAAAAATAGCTGATCTCAGCAGTGAAATAAGAAATAAAGCTCATGCCCATGAATTAAGTCAACAATTTGAAGCGGTCGTACTGGGTTATGCGAAAGTGGATGTGGTTTATTTAGGACAAAAGTTAATGGTAAAAACATTATAATAATCAGTTTGATAGCGTGAATTTGACGAGTAAGATAAAAGCGTTATTTTGTAGTAGGCTCTTTTTCTTTATGGTTATATGAATATAAAACGCAACATTTTTATGTGAATTTAATCTAATAACGTTGTTGCACAATAGTGTGATGTAGGTCTAATATAAAGGCGTACAAGGTGATGGGGTGCCACCTACTTAACCGCCAATTTGGCTGATGACTCCTACAGTAAAGAGAACAGGTGTATCTGTTTGAACGGTCTTAATAAACCGAACTCAACAATGACCTGATCAATTATAATTGGCGAGACAATGCCATGTTGCGTAGATAATTGTGCCTTGCATAATGTCTTCCGATGTAATTGATTAGCAAGTAGTTAAGTTCGAGTTGATCGCTCTTGGTCTGTAGGTTATCAATGCCCTCCTACACCTGTTTTCCTAATCATTGGGAAAATATTATGCAATACGCATCAGAAATTCAAACCATGTGCCCTATTCAAAGAGGCGATCTCCACCCATCAGCTCCTATCCCTGTTGAAGGTCGAATGATAAATCCAAAAGAAGTCATCGCGATTTCAGGATTAAGTCATGGTGTTGGTGCGTGTGCTCCTCAACAAGGTGCAGCAAAACTTACCCTTAACGTAAAAGACGGCATCGTCGAAGAAGTATTGATTGAAACGATCGGTTGTTCTGGTATGACGCATTCTGCTGCGATGGCTGCCGAAATTCTTACCGGAAAAACCATTTTAGAGGCAATGAATACCGATTTAGTGTGTGATGCAATTAACGTTGCGATGCGTGAAATCTTCCTTCAATTTGCTTACGGTCGTACTCAATCTGCATTCTCAGAAGGCGGCTTAGAGATAGGTGCTGCTTTAGAAGATTTAGGTAAAACCAAACGAAGCCAAGTAGGAACAAGCTACTCAACTAGCGCCAAAGGCGTTCGTTATATGGAGCTTGCTGAAGGATATGTGACACGTTTAGGCCTTGATGAAAATAGTGAAGTGATTGGTTATGAATATTTGAATCTTGGAAAAATGATGGCTGATATTGGCAAGGGTGTATCTGCAGATGATGCATTAAAAGCGGCATCAGGTACTTATGGACGCTTCGCTGAAGCGGTAAAAACTGTCGACCCACGTCAAGAATAATTGAGGCCATCATTATGAATACGAATATCCAAACCCTACTTGAAGAAATGAATTTCTCTACATTAGATGATGCGTATAACTATTGTCTTGAAATGAATATTGATCCTAAAAAATTAGTCATTGATACCCAACCAATTGCTTTTGATAATGCATGCGATGCTTATACGTTGGGCTCGGCATTGGCGTTATATCGCAAGGCCGGCAGTGCAGCGGCAGCAGCGAATATTATTGGTGAAGGTCTACAAGCATTTTGTAAAAAAGGCAGCGTGGCAGCGCAACGTCAAGTTGGCCTTGGTCACGGTGCTCTAGCGGCTCGTTTATTATCTGATGAGACTCAATGTTTTGCTTTTTTGGCGGGTCATGAATCTTTTGCTGCAGCTGAAGGCGCGATAAAAATCGCACTTAATGCAAACAAATCACGTAATACACCATTAAGGGTTGTGTTGAATGGTTTAGGTAAAGATGCAGCGTACCTTATCTCTCGTATCAATGGTTTTACTTACGTAAGAACGCAATTTAATTATCAAACTGGTGAGTTAGTTGAAGTAAGCAGAAAATGTTTTTCACAAACACAACGCGGTGACATCCTTTGCTATGGGGCTGATGATGTGCGAGAAGGCACGGCAATTATGCATGCGGCAGGAGTTGATGTCAGTATTACGGGTAACTCAACCAATCCTACTCGTTTTCAACATCCTGTTGCTGGTATCTACAAACAAGAACGTTTAGCACAAGGTAAACCGTATTTTTCAGTTGCATCTGGTGGCGGTACGGGTCGTACATTACATCCAGATAACGTAGCCGCAGGTCCTGCCTCTTATGGTATGACAGATACGATGGGCAGAATGCATGCGGATGCACAATTTGCAGGGAGTTCATCTGTTCCTGCACACGTTGCAATGATGGGCTTTATTGGTATGGGGAACAACCCAATGGTTGGTGCATCAGTTGCGCTTGCGGTTGAAGTTGACCAACGTTTAAATCGATAAATAAAAAAGGTTGGAGATAGTTTCTATTTCTAACCTAATGATTCTTTGTGAAGGTATCGAGGGGGTATTCTTCGCAGAGGATTATTAAATTTTTTAATGGTTTGTAATCCTACCTGATTATCTATAAATAACGACTATTCAGACACTTCCAATAAATAATCTTCTACTTGCTCTGATAACCAATCAATAATGACGCCACGAGGCATGGTTGCTTTTGTCATTTCAGCAAAAGATTGCCAATTCATCGCGCGGTTATGTTTAAGCACTTTCAATGTCCCATCTCGTAAATGTTCATTGATTAAGAGTGAAGGAACCGAAGACCAACCTGTTTTATCTAATACTGCATCTCGTAAGTGTTCATAAAAAGTAAGTGCAATATACTTACTTGATTTTGGTTCAACGACCATTAATCCATCTTCATCAATATAATTTACTATGATTTCGGTATTGCTTTCAAGATCGGTTAAGTTCACTTTTCTGAGTTGACTTAAAGGATGATCTTTATGGGCGACAGACATCATTCGTATCTGGCCTAATTCATTTTGCTGTACATGCAATAATTCATTATTTATAGGCAGTAAACCATAAGCAACATCAACAATGTTTTGCTCAACCATTTCTTCTAATTCAGGAGAAGGGGCGACATAAATTGAAATACTGGTGCTTGGGAATTTGCGACTCATTTTACCTAATATTTGACGCCAAACCACTTCAGGTAATGCATCATCACGAACGACACGAATTGTAGAGGCGACCCCGTTATTGTATTGAAAGCACTTGTTTTCAATATCATTGCTGATCAGTGACATTCGTTGAAAGTCATGAACAAGGGATTCGCCTATTTCTGTTGGAGTAATGCGGTTTCCTGTGCGAGTTAATAAGACGGTATTAAGCTCATCTTCTAATGCATTTAACGCGGCACTGACTGTGGTTCTGCTTTTTTGAAGTTTGCGGGCTGCTTCTGCAATTGACCCCATTTCAACAGTATATAAAAACATTTCAATTTGACTGGTTTTCATGATCTAAACTCAATAATGGCAGTGATGATAAATATTAAAAGCATTAAGCGACGAATAACCTGACGCTGACTGATTATCCTATCACCAATTTTGGTTATATTATGAGTTACATATATAAAAAAGACGAAAAATAAGTCGATGGAGTAAAATATGTCATATTTAATTAGAAAAGAGAGGCAGCTGTTACTTGTCTCAACATTTTCAGCACTACTGTTTGCCATTATAGGCATCGCATTAGGTACGTTGATTCATTCGTTAGTGATTATTTTTGATGGGGTGTATTCATTAGTAAGTTTAGGTCTAACATTAATCTCGTTAGCGGCCGTACTTTATATCAGACAAGAAGATATATCGAAAAATATTAAGCGCGTTAAGGTAATTGAGTCTTCAGTTATTTTACTTAAAGGGATCGCAATTACCTTAATGTGTGTACTGTCATTTATTGCTGCAATTCAAGCCATTATGCAAGGCGGTAGAGAAGTAAATACAGGCATAGCCCTCGCGTTTGGTGCCTTTAGTATGGTGGGTTGTTACACCAGCTATTGGGTAATGAAAACACAAGGTCGTGAAGTTAAGTCTGCTTTAGTTGATGCAGAAGCAAAGCAATGGTTAATGGATACCGTAATCAGTGCCGCTGTATTTGTGGGCTTTATGGCTGCGAAAATATTATTACTGACGTCATACGCTGAATACGCAAAATTAGCGGATCCAACAATGGTGGTTATTGCATCCGTTTATTTCATTATTGTGCCAGTAAAAATGATATTGAATTCAACGAAGCAATTACACAAATTAAGTCGAAACTGCACGATAGCAAAGTGCTTACACGTCTAAGTTCGTTCGTCTTTAGGCGTGTCCATCACCACTAATGTTCCAATCGCGTTGACCTGAGAGATTTCTCCAAGCACATTTGAATGAAAGTGCTTATAAGACTGTAAACTTTCAGTCTCAACGCGAAGTAAATATTCATTGGAACCCGTAATATTGTGGCATTCAACCACTTCTTTAGAATCCATGATTTGGGCTTCAAATTCTTTTTGTGATTTCTTACTGTGATTCGATAATCCAATCGTTACATAAGCAATAAATCCTATCCCACATTTATTTGGGTTTAATACAGCTCGATAACCTTGAATCGTATTACTACGCTCTAATTCTTGTACTCTTCGTAGTGTCGCTGATGGCGATAATCCAATCCGCTCAGCCAGCTCAACATTGCTCAATCGACCATTCAATTTCAACTCTTGCAATATTCTTTCGTCAAATCTATCCATAGCGACCAAACCTTGTGAAATTTCTTTATTTTAAGCAAATATAGACAGAAAATTTACCTAGTCTCGCATTAAGATACAAGAAGAATTTAATCTTGATAAGATCGTCATTATGGAATACCCGCATCTACTTGCTTTAATTGCTTTTGCCTTTGTTGGCGCTTTCACCCCTGGCCCGAATAACATCATGCTAATGACCTCTGGTGCGAATGTTGGTTTTGTTCGTACTATTCCACATATGCTCGGTGTTATTTTGGGTTTTGCTTTTATGTTGGTGTTGGTTGGGTTGGGATTACTTCAGTTTTTTCAAACGTATCCACAATTAGAGAAAGTATTGCAGGTTGTTAGTGCAATTTATTTACTTTATCTCGCGTACAAAATAGCAACAAGCGAACCGGTTAATAGTATTAATGGGGACTACAAACCAATGTCGTTTTTAAGTGCGGCCAGCTTTCAATGGGTAAACCCAAAAGGGTGGTCAATGGCATTGTCGGTAATGAGTATTTATGCTTCTAGCTCAGATATATTCAGTGTTTTTTTAATCGCATTTGTGTTTATTTGTATTAACGTTCCAACCGTTAGTTTTTGGACTGCGGCGGGAAAACAGTTGCAGAAACGATTAACCAAACCAAGCCACCTTAAAGTCTTTAATTACAGCATGGCTGGTTTATTAGTTGGGTCAATGGTGATTGGTTTTTAATCATTTACGGTTCTGTTTTATAGTTTATTTGTGGGGTCGCCTTGTTAATACAATGTAATTTACGAGGATGTGTTATCTTTAAATATATCACGTTCTCGTAAATACACGATTAATAAGGTCATCCCTATGTATCGAAACATCTTTCTGCTCGTTATCACCCTTTTTACTTCCCTTTCATTACAAGCTGAAGAGCAACGATATTCTGAAAAAGAGTATGTTGATAGACCTTTAATGGAGCGCTATATTCTTGATGAATTAAAAGCATTAAGAATGGATCAGCAAGATTTAGAACGAAGAATGACGATACAAATTACGGATCGTGAATTATCGGTTGCAGATAAGTCATTAAATTACTCAAATGTCACAGTGACTTATTTCTTTTACGTGATTGCCGCAATGGCGTCGTTGGTTGCTCTTATTGGGTGGCAGTCATTAAAAGAAATGAAGCAGAATACGAAAGAGATGGCCGATAAACAATTGACTAAAATAGCCCAAGATTATGAGAAAAAATTTGGTGCTTTAGAATTGGACTTAAAGCGGAAAACCCGAATTATTTCAGATAATAATCGTGAAATTGAAATCATTAATGAAGTACATAATCTGTGGTTGAGAGCCCAAAGTGTTCAAACAGCAGAGCAAAAGATGGACGTATATGATGAGATTTTAAAAATACGTCCAGGTGATTTAGAAGCATTGACTTATAAAGCGGATGCGGCGATGGAGATGCGAGAATTCCATTGGGCATTAAGCTTATGTAATCGAGTTTTAGAAGTTGATGATCAAAATGCGCATGCATTGTATCAGCGTGCATGTGGTTATTCTCAATTAGGTGCGGACGTACAAGCCATCGATGATTTACAACGATCTATTAGAGCGAGTGCGTCCATGCGTGACTTAGTTGGAGAAGAACCAGATTTTGACCCGCTTAGAGGTTTAGAGCGTTTTGAAGCATTATTAGAAGAAGAAGAAAAATAATTAGTCACCAAGGTGCTCTGTAATAAAGTCTAAAAAGCAGCGCACCTTTCCTGACATGTTCTTTTTGCTTGGGTACACCATATACACATCAATTTTTAATTTAGGATAGTCCCCAAATAATTCGATTAATTTTCCTGTTTCTAGTTCATCCGTTAAGTGGAAGCGAGGGATTCGAGTGATCCCTTGCCCTGCTAAGCATAAAGACAATTCCATAAATGAATTATTAGTGATTACCTGACAGTGCAGTGGTACGGGTAATTCTTGATGATCTTTATCAATAAAATCCCACACGCTGCCCTGTTTTACATACGTATATCCAATGGTTTTATGTTGGGATAGTTCACTTGGATTTTGAGGGTAACCGTATTTTATTAAATAATCAGGAGAAGCAATAACAACGCCTTCTGAGCTTAAAAATCGACGACTTATTAAGCTCGAATCTTCGAGTTGATGAGAGGCTCGAATAGCCATATCAAACCCTTCCGCTACAATATCAATCTTTCTATCATTCAGGTCTAATTCTAAAGTGATGTCTGGGTATTGGTCTGAAAATAGCCCTAAGATAGGACGTAACCGAGAGAGTGCAAACCCAACAGGGCAACTCACTCTTAGCCGTCCTTTAGGCTTATCTTGTTGTCCTGAAATGGCATTTTCAGCGAATTGTGCATCTTCAATCAGTTGTTGGCATTGTTGAAAATACAACTCTCCTTCAGGTGTTAATCGCAATGTGCGTGTTGTGCGGTGAAGTAACCTTACGCCTAAGCGTGCCTCTAATTTTCCTATTTCTTTGCTGATATAAGACGTTGAGTGCCCACTGATGTGTGCTGCCTTAGTAAAACTGCCGCTGTTAACGACTTCTGTAAAAATCACCATGCCATCAAATAAGGCTGAATTAAACGTCACTTCTGCTATCCCCACCAAGTATTACAAGTCATATGGAAATAATCATTGCACATTTAGGCTATTAATCAATATCTGTAATTAAACTATAGTTAGTTCATAGGATAACGGTTCACAAAAAAAGAAATAAGAATGAAGCAAATAACACGAATAAATCATATTGGTCTTCGAGTTAGCCATTTTGAAACCTCTCGTGACTTTTATGCCAAATTAGGATTTGAATACGTTACAGGCCCAAGTGGACCTGAGCCTGTTGCGATTGTAGAGCATCCGTCGGGTATCAATATTAATTTTATTCTTAATGCCAATCAGAATAAAAAAGAGAATGTGTTGATGGATGTGGAATTGAAACACACAGGATATACCCATGTCGCCATTGAAGTCGATGACATGGAGAAAACGTTAGTCGAACTTGAAAAGCTTGATATATCGTTAAGTGGGAATGTAATGAAGCACCCAACTGGCGGATCTTGCTTTATCCGAGACCCAGATAATAATGTGATTGAGTTTATAGAATATGTTGGCCTCAACGCATTTCAGTAATAATGATAAGGAATAACCATGAAAGTATTAGCACTAGCAGCAAGTAATAGCTCAACTTCAATCAATAAGCAATTAGCCGTATACGCAGCAGGGCTTGTACCAAATGCTGAAGTAGAAGTTCTGGATCTGAATGATTTTGAAATGCCAATTTTCAGTGAAGATAAAGAAAAAGAATTAGGCCAACCAGAACTTGCTCAGCGCTTCTTTCAAAAATTAGGCGACGCAGACGTGATTGTTATTTCATACGCTGAACATAATGGTTCTTACTCAGCGGCGTTTAAAAACGTGTTTGATTGGACATCTCGTATTGATATGAAAGTATATCAAGGTAAGCCAGTTATTATGCTTGCTACTTCCCCAGGTCCTGGTGGTGCGAGTTCTGTATTAGCAGCAGCAACTGGTTCTGCTCCTTACTTTGCAGCGGAAGTGAAAGGTTCACTGTCTATTCCTAGTTTTTACGATAATTTTGACATGGAAAAAGGTGAGTTAAAAAATGAAGCGCTGGCTGAGAAATTAAAAGCAATTATTACTGAGCTATAAATAATGATAAAGCAATTTTAACTGATTGTTCGTATGTGAAAGGGCGTATTTATTTTATATAGATACGCCCTTTTTATTGTTTTAAAAATGAATAGTAGCGATGCTAATTAACATTTTTCATTAGAACACAGAAAAGCTGAATTAAATTATATTAACGATATCAAACACACATCGAAACATAACGGAGTAAAGTTTCACTCAGTAAATTTATTTTTAAGTCACAAATTCTCAACAAGTGAACGTAATGTCATCATTTATCACTATTATTGATAAGAGTTATGCACGAGAATAGACAGGCTTAGATTATTATATGGTCATGATTTATATAGGACGTTTTTTATGATTAAGAAATATGTAGCTTTGTTGCTATTGATGGTGAGCTTTATTGCACCAACGTATGCACAAAGCATTGATGAAATGAAAGTAACACAGCAAAACTTACAAGAACGCTTAGTACAATTATCTGCGGCAGATCCTGCTGATAAGCTCTTTTTTGAAGATGTACTTCGTCGAAAGAATGAAGAAATTAGAAACAATATTTCTGAAAAAATTCAAGATGAAACGAAAGATCCTGCACTTGTTGAAACCGTGCGCTTAGAAATGAAATTAGTAAATCAACTATTGGCATACAGTCAGAAAGAGTTGATTCGTATTACTAAAGCGTCAAGAAAAGCAAGCGGTGACGAGAAGGCTGACCTAGAATTTGCGGCTCAAAAGCGCTTAGGTATGATGGACCAATATTACGTTGAAGCTTTTGAAACGTTAGCTTGGGGTGAGTCGTTAAATATTGATTTTGCAAATGAAGAACAAAACATTTTAAAAGATCTAGAAACTAGAGCTGACCTATTATTTAATGTTATTCATTATCTTGATTCACAACGAAATGATATTGCTCAACGTCTTAAATTTGCTTCTCCTGAGCAGAAAGTAACGCTAAAGCAAAATGCTGTGAACATGGCAGAGCGAATATCGTTGATGGTTGCAAGCTTAGAAGCAACGACGGCATTGATGGAAGAAAATAACGTTGATATTACAAAATATAAACAGCTTATCTTCTCAATTACGGGCGATATTAATAGCGATGTATTAGACGTAAGCGTTGCTTATGGATTAACTGAAGAGTGGGCTAACGGGTTTAAGGATTGGGCGATTGAGAATGCGCCATCGTTGGTTTTAAAAACGCTAATATTTATTATTATTTTATGGGTAACTCGAGTTATTTCTCGTTTAGCTAGAAAAGCGATAAAGAAAAGCGTGTCTCATTCTAAAATGAAATTCAGTCATTTGATGCAAGATTTCTTTGTTTCAATGGGCACGAAGCTGGTAACGTTAATTGGTATTCTGATTGCGCTATCGCAAGTTGGTATCAATTTAGGACCACTATTAACAGGCTTTGGTGTTGCTGGTGTGGTTATTGGTTTTGCACTTAAAGATACATTATCTAACTTTGCATCAGGCATGATGATCTTAATTTATCGTCCATTTGATGTGAATGATTTAGTTGAGATTGCAGGCATTACGGGTAAAGTAAGTCACATGAACCTAGTGTCGACTACTGTTAAAACAATTGATAATCAACAGCTTGTTTTCCCGAATAATAAGATTTGGGGCGATGTTATTAAGAATGTAACGGCTGAGACTGTACGACGTGTCGACATGGTTTTTGGTATTGGTTATCAAGATGATATTGAGAAAGCGAAAGCCATCTTTAATGATATCTTAGCGAGTCATCCTGCCGTATTGAAATCACCAGAACATATGGTGAAATTGCATACTCTTAATGAATCATCAGTCGACTTTATTGTTCGCCCATGGGTGAAAACTGACGATTATTGGGATGTGTATTGGGAAGTGACAGAAACCGTTAAGAAACGCTTTGATGCTGAAGGCGTGAGCATTCCGTTCCCACAACGTGATGTGCATGTTTATAAGCATGATGCTTAATATCTGGGTATAAAATACAATAAATAAAAAAGGAGTGATTCTGAATCACTCCTTTTTTTTGTTTTTATTTTAAGCGACTATTTATCTGAATCGATAGTAATGTCAGATGGCTTTTTAAATTTCTTTATGATGAGAGAGACAACAAAAAACACGACACCGACAATAAGAGCTGAACGTAAGATAGTGAATCCATCATGCTCTAATTGTTGTACATGAGGGCCTACAGAGGCAAATAAGCGTAAACTGAAGAAGGCCAACATGATAAATGGGATGATTTTGTTCATTCGTTTATGCTCCGTTAATGTAGGGTGTCGTTATGTAGTGTTAACAATAATAACGAAAGGTAAGTCAAATTGAATCGCCTTTATTGGTAATGTAAGTTTACTTTTTTATCAGACCTTGATGTGTTCAAAAAACTGGGTGATTTGTGGGGGACGACAAGATTGAATGTCTCCGCTAAAGAAAGGCAAGATCTACGTATTATGTTTAGCAACCTTCTGCCTTAATTTTCGGGTGAATGAAAATTATTTTAAAATAGATGAAGAAAAATCTTTACAATATTCGGCAGTAGGGTATTATTCATCTCGCTCTGTTGCTCAGAGTTGTTAATGAACATCAAGTAAAAGTAAGCCTTAGTATTTCTTCGTAATGTTGTTATTCTCAGTGTTTCCCTTAGCTTTGTAGTCACATTTAATAATTCAAGCTCTAAGCGCATCGCATTATGCGATTTTTTATGAATTTAAATATATAAGGGACATCACATGTCTAAAACAACTGGTATCGTTAAATGGTTTAACGAAGAGAAAGGTTTCGGTTTTATCACTCAAGATAACGGCGGCGCTGACGTATTCGTACATTTCCGTGCTATCGCTTCAGAGGGTTTCAAAACTCTTGCTGAAGGCCAAAAAGTTTCTTTTGAAGTTGAGCAAGGCCAAAAAGGCCCACAAGCTGCGAACGTTGTAGCTGCTTAATTTCAAATAAGTAGCGCAGATGGTATTTATACCATTTGCGCTACTTTTAAATGCTTTATTAACACTCGATTTAGTTCTACTCTGTAAGATATAAACATTTCAAACATCTGCTCCTGTTTTGTACTTGTCCTAACCTCTCTTATTTACTTCTACTATTTTAGTTTTAATCCAATCATTTTCTGTAACATCAATCTATTACATCATTTAAATTAATTTTTTAGCCTCATTCTATTTAAAAAATGCAGGTCAAAAATTAAGCATATTTCTTATTTATAAATCCAAAGGTACTAAATGAACGTAAGTTTTACTATTTTCAAAAATAATGTTTCATGGGACGCTCCAATTCACCAACTAAACAGTGATGTTTTATTGCGTAATGTCTTAATCAAAGGCAATTTGAATACGTTTGATATTCAATTTTCATATTGTGAAGAGACGGGCGAAGGAAGTATTACCAATAGCGATAATCACTCTATTGGCAACTTTTCAATTTCTTACTAATTAATCACGTTTTTAGATTTAACTGAACTTTTATTGGCTCCCCCAAAATAGCACTGGCCAATTCTTTTTCTCTGAATAGCTTTTTAGTGGTTCACAAGGATTTACCAAGTACGTATGGTCCACGTACAAGCACAATGGTAAATCGTTGATAGAATCGGTATAAAAGTGAATATCAGAATAGGTATTTTTTTCTCCACCTAGCCATTCCGTTAGTCGCGTTACTTTCCCTTCTCTATAGCTTGCTGTACCTAATATATGGCGAGTGTAATAACCATTTCTTTCTTTTAAATCAATACCAATAGCATGTTCAATGCCAATTTTTTTAGCGACCGCTTTAACTAAAAATGTGACGGATGCAGAGATGATCACAATATCTATGTTATCGTTTTTTAATTCTTGAATTAGTGTTTTGGCTTCGGGAAACAATAAAGGCAAAATTCGCTCTTCGACACATTCTTCCGTAAGTTCTGTGATTTTTTCTTTTGCCACGGCTTTCAATGGATGCATTGAGAAGGCAAGGTAATCTTCCATATCCATCAAACCCCGCGAATACAGTGCCATTAAACGTTTATCTTCCGTTAAAAAGCTAGGATCCGTGACAATTCCTTTATCCACTAAGAACTCATTCCAAATCATGGCACAATCACCGTTGATCAACGTGTCATCCATATCAAATACGTACAATGGTTGCATCATATTAAGATCTCACTGGTTGAATTTCGTTAAGATTAAAGAGTAAGTCTAATGTACTTCCTGCGGCTAACAGCCTTTCTGAAGAACGATTCAATAAATCGACGGTAAGATCGCAATTATTTACATCGACTTGGTAGCGAATAACATTACCAAGTAATTGGTGGCTCTTAATAATGCCTTGTTTTGGGGCTGAAATATGCTCGGCATAGTGCCGACCTTCTTCTTTTACATAAATCGATTCTGGACGAATGGCGACTTTCCACTTTGTTTCAATATCAAAGAGTTGTTTTGCTTTTGATGCGTCAACTAAGTTGTAGTGTCCCATGAAACCAGCCACAAACTCATTTGCAGGTTGGGTGTATATTTCTTCTGGTGATCCTTGTTGAACGATTTCGCCTTGGTTCATTAAAAAGATGCGATCGGACATTATCATCGCTTCTTCTTGGTCGTGAGTGACAAAGATCGTCGTTAAGTTCAGTTCTTTTTGAATATCACGGATTTGTTGGCGAAGGCGTTTTCTGATCTTTGCATCTAATGCCGATAATGGCTCATCCAGTAATAATATTCTAGGTTTTACAACTAACGCACGAGCCAATGCTACTCGTTGACGTTGTCCGCCAGAAAGTTGATGTGGGTAGCGATCTTCTTTTCCATTCAAATCAACCAATTCAATGACTTTATTTACCTCTTTTTCGACCGTATTTTCATCGATTTTTTTCATTTTCAAACCAAATGCAATGTTTTCTTTTACGGTCATATTGGGGAATAAGGCATAAGATTGAAACACCATCCCAATGCCACGTTGTTGTGGTGTTTGATTTGTGATGTTTTCGCCATTTACCCAAATTTCGCCGTTATTGATGGGATCTAAGCCCGTTAAGCTGCGAAGTAGTGTCGATTTACCACAACCACTTGGACCTAGTAACGTGATGAATTCCCCCTTTTCAATGTTGAAATGCACATTTTCAAATACGGTATTATCACCAAAACGTTTCGTTAATTTATTTACGCTTACATAGCTCATGATTTGATCCCTTGGCTAAAACGACTTGCTAGCCAAGTCAGTAAAAAGATGAATAAGAAATAGGTCATTACTAATGCAGACGTAAAGTGTCCGCTCGTTTGTCGCATGTTATAGAGGTAGATTTGCAGAGTTTCATAACGCGTGCCGACTAAGATGTTGGCAAACACAAATTCACCCAGTAAAAATGAAAAAGATAAGAAGATCGATGCCATTAATCCTTTTCTTAAATTCGGAAGAATGATCAAGAGAAAGGCTTTGGTTGTACTCGCTCCTAGTAAATGAGCTGCATCCATTAGATCGTATAAATTGATGGCTTCAAAACTATTCGCGACGGCGCGGTACATAAATGGCAATGCAATAGTGAAATAGGTTCCGATGAGTATCCAGGGTGTTCCAACTAAAGGGATACTACTGTCAGCATAGATTTGCAATAACCCAACGGATGACACGACAGGTGGAACCGCAAAGGGCAGTAGAATGAGAATGTTCATCACTTTATCGAGTTTTGGGAAGTAATAAAACACGACAAAAATAGCGGGAATAATAAGTACAACACTCAACGTTAATGCGGCGAGACCAATAAATAATGAACGCCCAAATGCAGCGATGAAACGCTCGTCTGTTAATAGTTGTCCATACCAGTTCAAAGTGAATCCATCTGGAAGGATTGTCGCCCCCCAGCGTGAAGACATCGAGTACACAAACGTCGCAATAATTGGGATCATCATGATACCGACAATAGAATAAACGACTGATTTGTGAAAGGTGGCGTTAACGTTTTGCATGATAACTCCTAGCAATAAGCCACTGATTAATTAGGGTAATGAAGGCCAGGATTGCCATTAAGATGACAGAAATTGCGGCGGCTAAATTTGGCTCTAAGAATAAATCTCCAGACACAAGACTCGCAATACGAACGGTAATGACGTTGTAGTTACCATTGGTGAGAGCATACACACTGGCGTAAGCACCAATGGCATTAGCGATTAAAATGATGAAGGTGCCGAGTAACGCGGGTGATAACACGGGTAAGGCGATTTTTATCCAGTATTGCCATGTTTTTGCACCAAGTAGCGCTGAAGCGGCCTGCCAATCATCGCTTAATGCATCAAACGCGGGATAAAGTAATAAAACACCCAAAGGGATTTGGAAGTAAATATAAAGCGTGAGTAAGCCCCATTGGCCATATAAATTAAAATCATCAATGAGACCATATTGCTTGAGTAGCAAAGTGAATGCGCCATTAACGCCTAGAATAATAATGAAGGCAAAAGAGAGTGGTACGCCTGAGAAGTTACTGCTCATATTGGTAAAGGCAATAACGCCATCACGAATTTTGCTGTCAATTCTTCGTAATGATGAAACCAATAAAGTAGCAATTGCGAGCCCAATAAAACTTGACCAAATAGCCAGCCATAAACTGTTACTAAACCCTTGTAGCATAAAGCTTGAATCGAATATTTCTTGATAGTTTTCGAAAGAGTATTCATCTTCATAAATAAAACTATTGATGAACACCCAAATCATCGGAGCTAATTGAAATAAATAGAAAAATAATGCCAATGGAGCGAGCCAAATCGCAGGTTTTATTTTATGTAACCACAATGGTAATCGCTTACTTGGGCTATTTTTAGAATGAGTGACTACAGAACTACTCATAATGCTAATAATTCCTGAGAATAAGGTTTGTCGTGTTCAAGTGCCAATAATTGACATATAGAACCGCAGATATCGGTTTGCTTTAGCTTTATGTTTTTAAGATCTGGATCTTGATGACTAAAACGATGACCTATGACAAACAAAGGAACCTCTCGTTCTTCTGGTAAGATCCCACCGTGTGATAAGTCGTTATTCATGCCGTGATCACTGGTAATGAGGATCTGATAACCATCACGAACCCAATCATCAATATAATTAGACAGAATGATATCGGCCACGCGTGCGCTGTTTCTGTATTGGCGAGAATCTAAGCCAAATTTATGTCCAATATCATCAATGTTCATTGGGTGAATTAATAAGAAATTGGGTTGGTGAGTACGACGAAGGTGCTCTGCATCTAGAAATAATGCTTCATCTGGATAGTGATCCCAATGATAAAAACAACCATGTTGAATATTCAGATTTTCATCATCAGTAAAGCGATCACGTACTGCATGATAAGGGGCGATATTATAAAGTTCGCTGACCCAATGATAAGCGGCAGCCGCTGTTTTTAGGCCTTGTTTTCTGGCTAAGCTGAATACTGATTCATGATGAGATAAACGTACTATATTGTTGTTTACAATGCCACTTTCGACTGGAGACACACCAGTGAGTAGGCACTCATAGAGTGGGCGAGACATCGACGGCAATTCAGATTGAATTTTATATAGCGTTGTTCTTTGGTGCTCAATTAACCCATTTAAGTAGCCCATGCAATCGCGGGCTACTTGGTAATTAAGTCCATCAAGAACAATAAGGATAACCTTATTATTCATAGCAACCTCTACTGTTGATTGATAAGGACGTTTTCTTGCCATTGACGAGGCAATTTACGCGCGGATTTTTCCCATGCTTTGAAGTCACTAACAGGATGAACGTTAGTGTATTGGTCGCTTGGAATTAATTTGTCTTGGATGGCTTTAGGTAATACTACGTCGCTACGAATTGGACGAGCGTAGCCTTCAGCCAAGTTGATTTGCCCTTGGTCACTGAAAATATATTCACGGGCTAGTTTTGCTGAGTTCGGGTTTTTAGCGAATTTATTGATGATGGTGGTGTAGCCTGAAATAACCGATCCATCTTGAGGGATATTTACGCTGAAACGTGCCTGCCCTGATTCATTATGACCGAGCTTGTCGCGATAATTCAACGCGTTGAAATCCCATAAGATAGCCACTTCAACTTCGCCTTTTTCTAAGTTTGCTAAGCCAGGATCGGTATAAGACAAACGACCCTGTTTTGCTAATTCAGCAAAGAATTTAATGGCTGGTTTTAAGTTACTTTCATCGCCACCATTAGCAAATGCCGCCGCTAAAACGGCATTGTTTGCTTGAGCTGCAACCCCAACATCTCCTACGCTGACTTTGTATGTACCTTCTAATAAATCACTCCATGATGTTGGTGGATTTTTTACTAATTGGTTGTTTGATATGAATGAGATAGTGCCCGTGTAAGCTAGAGCCCAATGCCCTTCTTTGTCTTTTGCCCAATCAGGAATGGAATCCCAAGTCGTTGGTTTATACGCTTGAGTGACGCCTTTTTTAACCGCGACTCGTGCAAAGGCAAAGCCAATGTCACCAATATCAGCCGTTGCATTTTTCTTTTCTGCAGAAAATTTTGCGATTTCTTGAGCTGAGCTCATGTCGGTATCTTGATGTTTTAATCCGTAGATTTTTCCTAGGTCATTCCATGTATCTTTCCAGTTTGCCCAGCTTCCGGGCATACCAACACTGTAAATGTGACCTTCTTGTTTCGCCGCATTCACAAGAGATTGAATATCTGCGTCTTTAGCAAATAGCGGTGTAGATAGGGTTGTCGCAATTAATGTTGCACTGGTTAGTAATGTTTTCATTCGTCTCTATCCTTTTGGACTACATCAATAATTTGATTGTCATCCTAGAGAGGTTCTGTGACGCTTTTGAGGCGAATTCCTGACAGTTTTAGTGGATTTTGATGTCATTAATGTTTCAGTGTGAGGTGAAAAAAGAGGGCATAACGTTATTTCTTTCATCCAATAAAGGATTAACAAATAGTGCTTGAGTCCTTATTTTTATGATGATAGTTTGTAAGCATGATTATGAATACTCAAGCTACATACCTCTCAATTTGTTGGTGGCGTTCTATTTTATAGAGCGGCGCTGAATCACATCTATTCAAAGCCGTCGGAAGACTGCTTATGAATACCCATAATATGTGTTTCCGATGGTCTATTAGGAGCAATATTATGAAAAATTACACTCAAACAACGACACATCAATCCGTTAAAAAAGAAAAAGTATTAACTGGCGACAGAGCTACGGGACAATTGCATTTAGGGCATTTTATTGGTTCTTTGCAACAGCGAGTTGAGCTGCAACATCAGTATGAGCAAACCATTTTAGTTGCTGATTTACAAGGGCTGACGGACAACGGACATAACCCTCATAAAGTGTCTTCTAATATTTTAAATGTGGTGGCTGACTACCTTGCTGTCGGAATTGATCCTTTAAAAACAACCATCTGCTTACAATCAGCTATTCCTGCGTTATCAGAACTTACTATGTATTATTCAAATCTTGTGTCGGTTGCCCGTCTACAAAGAAATCCAACCGTAAAAAATGAAATTGCGAATAAATCCTTTGGTTCTTCGATTCCTACTGGGTTTTTGACCTACCCAATTAGTCAAGCCGCGGACATTACGGCGTTTAAAGCAACCTTAATTCCGGTGGGGGACGACCAATTACCGATGATAGAGCAGACAAACGAAATAGTAAGGAAGTTAAATCATATCGCTCAAGAAGAAGTGCTTGTTGAGTGCCGTCCATTGTTAAGTAAAATGCCGCGTTTACCTAGCGTTGATGGCAAAAGTAAAATGTCGAAATCGATGGGAAACTGCATACTATTAAGCTCAAGCGTAAAAGATATCTCTAAAGCGGTTAAAGCGATGTATACCGATCCTACTCATTTGAGAGTTGAAGACTCAGGTCAAGTAGAAGGCAATGTGGTGTTTACCTATTTAGATGCTTTTCATTCTGATGTGGCTTATATCAACGAGCTAAAAAGCCAATATCAACAAGGTGGTTTGGGGGATGGTACAACAAAGAAAATTTTAGAAGAGTGCCTACAAGAGATAGTAAGACCAATTCGAGAGCGCAGAGAAATGTACATTTCAGATAAATCGCAGCTTATTGATATTCTGAAGCAAGGCAGCCAAAAATCTCAAGAAGAATCAAACCAAGTCTTACATAATGTGAAAAAAGCATTTGGTTTGACGTTGTTTTAAACCCATGCTGATCTTCAATCTATGGGCTATTTTAGACAAAGCATTAGAAGAGGCCGTGAGAGAGAATATGGATTTCATGCCTTAATTTCGTCATTTAGTAGAGTAATTTCAAATAGTTGTTTCTTTCCTTTGTCATAAAACCCTAAGTGGCAGTTTAGTGAGTAGGGGCTCTAAACTGTTACCTAGATCATAAAATAGAAGTAAAAACACGGAGTACTTTTAAATATTCGTGATCTTGATCCTCGCAAACAGATCAGCTCTACTATAGATTGGGTAGGTCATTAAGAATTATGACAGCAGCTCAAAGACGAGCGAGAGATAAAGGAAGTATCTATGAAAAAAACAAGAAGAGCCCAATTGCAACGTGCGCGAATTCAATACTGGAAAGACACTGCAAAAGATACGGCTAAAAAATGGTAAAAAACAAAACTCCTGATTGTCAGGAGTTTTTTGGTTTTAGGGCATCGTAATTAGTGACATCATGTAAATAACTAATTACAGTTATGTATATCGTAATTTAAAGGACGTCATTATTGAGGTCCTTTTTTGTTTTCTGCTCAAAGAAAGTTAGGTAATGACTTTTAGACTTATCCTGCTTACACTCTGAAAAATTTTGTTGGAGTATAAAAATGGAATGCCCAAATTGCGAAGAGCATATTGGCTGGGAGTGGGTAGACGATGAGGAGATTGAACCAAATGAAATCTTTGAGTGTCCTGAGTGCGAAGCACCATTACGTTACTTTATTGATGAAGGAACGTATTTAGGTCCCCAGCATAAAACAATAGAAGTGGTGAGTTAACCCACCACTTCTATTTTTAGTACTCGTATTTATGAAAGCTTAAAGGTTGCCACTTTCTTGCTTAAATCAACGGCTTGTTCTTTAAGGTCATGGGATTGAGTTAAACTGTCTTCTGAATCAATAACCAGTTGATCCGTGACGTCTTTAATCGACGTGATGTTTTGTGTTATTTCCCCTGTTACATGAGTTTGTTCTTCCGCAGCGGTAGCGATTTGAGTCGCCATATCACTAATTAGCGTGACTGATGCGCTAATATCTTCTAATGCCAGTGCGGCACGATCGGCATCTTCAACTGAGTTATTCGCAAGTTCAGAGCTGCTTTTCATTAGATTAACGGCACGAGCTGTGGTTTGTTGTAAAATGTCGATAGTCGATTTTATTTCTTCTGTTGATGTGTGTGTACGTTGTGATAACACTCGAACTTCGTCAGCTACTACAGCAAAACCGCGGCCTTGCTCTCCTGCTCGTGCTGCTTCAATTGCGGCATTTAATGCAAGTAAGTTCGTTTGTTCAGCAATACCTTGAATCGTCGCAAGTACCGTATTTATTTCTTGTGAATGTTGTTGTAGTTCACTGATCACATTGCTTGCTTCACTTACTTCATTCGCAAGACTGTTGATGGATGCTTTAGTATCAACCACTAAAGAATGTCCTTTTTGAGTGCTGCTTGATGAGTTTTGTGCGGCTTGAGCTGTTTGCTCTGCATGAGAGGCGATTTCGCGAGTCGCAGATGCCATTTCGGTTACGGCAGTGGCTACCATGGTGATTTCTTGTTGTTGAAGGTTGAGTTCTTTTACTGAGTTATTAGCACGAGTTGTACTTTGCTCTGAACCATCGGTTAACTGTTGTGATTGTTGGCGGATATGTTGAATTAACAACTGTAAACTTTCAACAAAGGTATTGAAATTATTCGCCAGTTCTCCCACTTCATCTCTGTTCTCTACATGAATTCGTTGGGTTAAATCACCGCTGCCATTGGCAATCTGAGCAAGTGCTTGAGAAACATTGTTAAGTGGACGGAACAGAATGCCACATAATAAATTAAATAATAAAGTACAGATAATAACAACGATGGCAGTAACTATAATTTGTCCTGAAACCGCATCAAATAGAGGTGCAACTAACGAATCGTAATTAATTACATTAACTGTAATTAGACTGGTTCCCTCTATTTTTTGTGCATACATAATGTATTTTTCACCATCGAGTTCGATTGTGATATCAGAATTACTATTTGTTGCTTGCTGAATCGTTGAGAAATCGAGACCCAATGCAGACACGGGCTTATTCAATAACGCGGTATTGGGGTGGGTGAAAACATTGCCTTTATTATTAGCAATAAACATAAATCCTTCGCCTGGAATGATTACTTTTTCCATGCTATTTAATATATCGGTGATTTCAACATCAGCACCAACCACCACTTGCTGGCCATGTAGGTTTAATGCTTTCCCTAAAGAGACGACATTTGCTCCTGTTGCTGCGGCAACCGTTGGGTTGTCCATGAATACCTTTGATGGTGCAGCAACGGCATTTGTGTACCAACCCCATTGTCTAGGATCATCATTACCTGGAGGCAGGATCACACCGTTGGCATTCGCTTGGGAGCCATCAGGGTAAGCGAGGAATACGTTATCAAATTTCGCTGAATCACGAACTTGTTTTAAGTGAACAACAATGGCGTCTTTGTTGGCTTCTTTAGGCAAAGAGGTCAGCGCGCGTTCTTTTGATAGGATCCAATCAGTTACATATTGGTTGTATGAAGCCGTTGTGCTTTCTAATCGTTGCTCTACTTCATTATCTAATCGCTCTAATGAGGCGTTAAATGATAGAGCTTCAACTAATACTCCCCCGAGTATAATGGCGGCACCAGCGGAAATCGCGAGCTTATTTTTAAGGGATAAATTTTTAAGCATAATAATTTTTCATCTTATAATAGTTTAATTAATAATAATTTTTTGAATAGTGTTTATTTAACTTTGTCGTCGTATTTTTCAATGTTGAAATAAGTAATGCCATTGCTATTACATTGAGCCTATTAATAGAAGTGACAATAATTATCGGATACATAGATTTATTAAGCATGGTTCGTGCCGTTTTTTCTTACGTATTCAATATATTGTTTATTAAAGATGATAAAGTGCGCTCGTCGCTTTTAATATTTTTACGATTAGGGAAAATGAGTGAATACATCATATAAATATACGATAGCGGGTTGCTCCGCTATTTTATTATGGAGCTTGATTGTTGGGTTGATCCGTAATGTGACAGAACAGCTTGGTCCCATTGGTGGCGCAGCCATGATATATAGCGTCAGTTCTATTTTTTTAGTGCTTGTTATTGGTGCTCCTCGATTAACGCTATTTTCTCCTAAATATCTCTTAATTGGTGGAGGGATGTTTGTTAGTTATGAAATGTGTTTATCATTGGCTTTAGGCATGGCACACAGTAGAACCCAAGCCGTTGAAATGAGTATCATCAACTATTTGTGGCCCTCGCTAACCGTATTATTTGCAGTTGTCGCCAGTCGAAAGCCCGTGAATAAAATATTATATCCCGCAATCGCATTGTCCTTTTTTGGTGTCGCATGGACATTAAGTGGCGATGGTGGGCTTTCCATTTCCCAGTTATTGGCAAATGCGGCAACAAACCCTGTGAGCTATACCTTGGCTTTTGTCGGTGCATTTATTTGGGCTGCATATTGTAATGTCACTAAAAAATTAGCGAATGGAAAGAATGCCATTACGTGGTTTTTTATTGCAACCGCACTCTCTCTTTGGATTAAATACCTGCTCAGCGATGAAGGAAGCCTTGTTTTTACTGGTGGTGTAATGATTGATTTGTTATTAGCAGGAATTGTTATGGGAAGTGGTTATGCACTGTGGAATATCGGGATCATTG
This sequence comes from Aliivibrio sp. SR45-2, assembly GCF_963890165.1. NCBI lineage: Bacteria > Pseudomonadati > Pseudomonadota > Gammaproteobacteria > Vibrionales > Vibrionaceae > Aliivibrio > Aliivibrio sp. SR45-2. Next base: position 58,439 of record NZ_CAWPRC010000143.1, read on the forward strand.
GTGGGAATATGGTACTACTTGCAACGTTCTCTTATTTCACTCCTGTATTATCTACGTTCTTCTCTGCGTGGATTTTAGACATAGAATTAACAGTTCAATTCTGGCAAGGCGTTACAATGGTGACCGTCGCCTCATTATTGTGTTGGTGGTTTACTCGAGAGAAAAGTAAATAAAACGGTAACTTACCGATAAATAAGAGTATTGATTTGAACTATAGTGATATTCATAACGTAAATGTGGTTATCGTAAATTTAAAATTTCAATGTTGTAGTATATATATGAAAATTAATAACTTACCTTTTAATGTAACAAGGAATGTTTATGAAACTCAGCAATAATTTCTCGAATCAAGCAATTGATGCCTTTATTAAAATAAGTGCACTTTCTGTTTTGGTTTTATGGTGTTTCTCTATTCTAAAACCGTTTCTCTTACTTGTTGTGTGGGGCGGTATTATTGCGACGGCGCTGTATCCTATTGTCGCTTTTATTAGTAAAAGAACCTCAGTGAGTGAAAGTAAAGTTAGCATTGGCTTAACCATTATTGGCGTATTGTTACTATTTATTCCTTTAATTGCGGTATCTACAGGGATTTATACGAGTGGGTCAGAACTGTTTTTTGGTTATCAAGATGGCTCCATTGCGATCCCTAAACCGAACGTCGCGATGCAGGAATGGCCTTTAATTGGACATAAAGCGTATGCTTTTATGTTACAGGCTTCTTCAAATCTTGAGAGTCTCTTATTTAAATACAGCAGCGAAATTAAAGTGGTGGCTGGTAAAGCGGCGTCTTTAGCGGGTTCTCTTGGTTTTGGGTTTATTCAGTTCATCGTATCAACGATTATTTCGGGTGTTTTCATGGCGAATGCCGCTAAGTGTGAGCGAGCATTTATTCTTGTGACTGACCGTTTAACTGGCGAACATGGCAAAGCGCTGACGGCATTATCGAGAACTACGGTAAGAAGTGTCGTTCAAGGGGTTATTGGTGTTGCGGTTATTCAAGCAATAATGGCGGGATTAGGGATGGCCTTAGTCGGTGTGCCTGCTCTTGGTCTTTGGGTTTTATTAGTTCTGTTGGTCGCGATTATTCAATTGCCTCCTATTTTAGCGCTTTTACCTGTGATTTTTTATGTATTCAGCGTCGATACAACCACAACTGCGGTGATCTTTTTAATTTGGTGTCTATTAATCGGCAGCAGTGATGCGATATTAAAACCAATTTTATTAAGCAGAGGTTCTGATATCCCAATGATCGTTATTTTACTTGGCGCATTAGGTGGGATGGCAATGTCAGGCATTGTGGGATTATTTGTTGGAGCGGTGGTTCTCAGTTTAACGTATCGATTATTTATGGTGTGGTTAGAGAATGAAGATAAAGAAAACAAAGCATAATCGCTCTGTAAATACATCGTATTGGTGTACTTTTGATAAATACGTTTGTGTATTAGTTTGATGCAAAAACGCTGACAGCGTGATGGATGAAAAGGGAGGGAAAAATGGCGAACATAGTCATATTGCATGGTCTGTACATGCATGGCGTAGTTATGAAACCAATGGCCTCTCGGTTAAAAAAGAAAGGTCATACCGTACAAATTATTAGCTATAACTCATTGCGAATTAATGAAACGCTATTGTTTAAACGCATTCATCGTTGCTTATCGTTATCTAAAAAGAATGTATTGGTCGGACATAGCTTAGGCGGGATCTTAGCCATTAATTTTGTAAACTCGCATCAGGATTTGAATACGCCGATTGATTGTATTGTTACGATAGGTTCACCTCTTCAAGGCGCGTCTATTGCGAAAGAAATTCAAAACAAAAAATTAGGGTTTATTTTAGGCAACTCCAAAGAACAAGGTTTAGTGGATGTCACCAAATTAACGACGGATTGCCCGATCGGTTCTATTGCAGGGACAATGCCGATTGGAATTCGTACTCCGATAATGAGAGACAAGCAACCTTCTGATGGTACGGTGACCGTCGAAGAAACATTATTGCCAGATTTGCGCGATCATCTGTGCTTAAAATATTCTCACACGAGTTTGATTTATGCGACTGATACAGTGAACCAAGTAGATTACTTTATTGCGAATCATGAGTTTGAAAGACGGTAGTTGAACGTCATTGAGCGAGAGGGGGGAGTGATAGGTTGAAACGTAAGGCAGATAATCCGTCATCTGCCGATGAGACACTAAATATTTAGAGACTACAGTGTGTTGCTTAATCGAATTCTTGATCTTCTAGTTGACGCTCTTTGCGTAAACGCGCCTCTTCCATGACCGCATTAATCTCTGCCATCAATCCATCAACATCAGCATCTTCGCCATTGTCCACAAATACGCCTGTTAGCACTGTGTTTGGCATTAATTCGCCAACTTCATACAAAGCCCACATTTCTTTAGCATATTCAGTACCAAGCAGCTCAGGCGCATATTGGCCATAGTACGTAGTCATATTGTTGACATCACGCTCTAACATCCATTTAGCGTTGTTGTTTGCTGATGCATCAACGGCTTGAGGTAAATCGATAATGACAGGGCCAAGGTGATCAACTAACACGTTAAATTCAGATAAATCACCGTGTATGATGCCGACACATAACATACGAGTGACGTATTGGATCATTAAATCATGATCACGTAATGCTTGTTCTTTAGATAATGAAATGTCGTTCAGGCGAGGGGCTACAGAGCCTTCATCATCGGTAACGAGCTCCATTAATAATACACCATCAAAGCAACCATAAGGCTGTGGTACACGAACTCCAGCGGCTGATAGTTTGTACAGTGCATCAATCTCAGCGTTTTGCCATACTTTTTCTTGTTCGTCACGCCCGAATTTAGAGCCTTTTTCCATCGCACGAGCTCGACGACTGTTTTTTACTTTTCGGCCTTCACGATACGCAACCGCTTGTTTAAAGCTACGTTGCTCAATCTCTTTATAAACTTTGGCACATTTAATATCGTCGCCACTGCGAACTATGTAGACATCCGCTTCTTTGCCACTCATTAATTGGGTTTGAACTTCATCTATTAAACCATCTTCAACTAATGGCAGTAATCTGTTTGGTATTTTCATTGCACCTTCAATTATGAGCGTAGGTAACGTCGCAAAGTGTGACGTGTTTTTGAACTATGTGTAAATTTAGAGGGCATTATGCCTATATTCTGCTTTGTCACAAGTTTTGGTGATAAGTTATTTTCTGTCTTGTTTGTGATCAAGCGAATATTTCTTTTAATTTAGACTTAATTTATAGACTACAGATACGATCTAACACAAGTTTTAACCTCATTATTTCTGATATGGTTTTACACCAATTAACATAAGTATCTGATCATTCTACTTGTTAAAGTCGATCATTGCTGTGTTATTAATTGTGCCATTAGCGTGGCAATTTAACTACAATTTATACTTTGTTCGGTTCAATTTTTCATGCAAAATTGAACCGCGACTGATCAAGATTGGTATCATCTTTTCGTAATCCTATCACTTACTTTACTTGAATTGGATAGAAGTAAACAGTGATGTTAAATAGACATAAGGCAGTTTCAATGGATATTTTATTATTAAGTAACGGCAAGATTTCTGGTAACAACTACGTAATGGAATTTGCGAGTGAAGCAATTGTTGAACAAATTCAACGTACTAAAGCAAAGAATTTAGTGCTTATCCCTTATGCGGTGATTCGTTCTAGTCACGATGACCGCGTTGCTTTGGTTCAACAGACGTTTGACCACTTAGGTCTAGATTGTAAAGTAACGGGTCTGCACCGTTCAGAAGACCCTGTAAAAACGATTCAAGAAGCCGATGGGATTTTGGTGAGTGGCGGTAATACATGGGTATTAAATAAAACATTGCATGATTTAGGGCTTGTTGGTCCAATAAGAAAAGCCGTATTGGATAAGGGTATCCCATACATTGGTTGGAGTGCGGGCACAAACATTGGTTGCCCAACGATCCGTACGACGAATGATATGCCAATTATCACAGGGGCGATTCTTCCTTCGCTAAACTTAGTGCCATTTCAAATTAATCCGCACTATTTAGAAGCGTCTGTTGAAGGGCACTTTGGTGAAACACGTGACGAACGTATTCAAGAATTTTTAGAAATCAATAAACACGAACCGGTTGTTGGGATCCCTGAAGGCACATGGCTGCATATTCTTGACGGTAAGTTAAGCTACCATACTGCCAATGAGAAATCGTTGAAGTTATTCTCGTATGGTAAAGATCCTGTGTATTACAGTGCAGAAGATGATGTTCAATTCTTAATGGAACACAGCTGTTAATTTATGTTTGTCGTAAAGCGATAGATTAAGAGGAGGCCAAGTTACTCGATCACTTGGCCTTTTTATTTTTAATCTAGATTGAGTTCTGCAATAACCACATCAGCGGCCTCTAATGCGCCTTCTAAATAGCCCCCATTATCTTGCGCTGCCTCTGTTCCTGCAAAGTACCAATGTAAGTTGCTTAAGGCCTTAGTTGATGAAGATAAGCCATAACGAGGATGAGCTGTCGGTGCTTGATGATCGTCAAGGGTGGCAGTATGAATTTCTTGGCTCCAATCAATTAGCTTTACATCAATCGGGTGACTGGCTTTCTCACCAAAAATTCGAGTCAATTGTTCTACTGCAGCTTGTTTTATTACTGCCTTTCCTGCTTTCTTACGAGTTGCTGCATCGACACCGACAAAGCCAAATAAAGCGCCAACGCCATCAAACGTACTGGCATCATGGATTTCGACTAATGGCCCTATGCGGCTGCTGGCAGAGCCGGATAATCCCTCTTCTCTCCAGAAAGGCGTGTCATAAATAGCAAAAAACTTTGCGTGTGCCGCCATCCATGTTGCTGTAGAGCTAAAATGTTGCGTTGTTTCTGTCGGCAAGCTTGGTGTGAAAGCAATACGGTCAGCTAAGAGGCGTAACGGCATGGCAAAAATCACATGAGCCGTTTCAATCGTCTCTGGTTGACTGTTGTGCATCAAAATAACAGAAGAGTGATTGTTTTCTTGAGAGCTCACATGAGTCACCGTGCTATTTAGTTGCACTCGATGAGAAGGTAAAGAGGCCAGTAGCGCATCAACAAGGCTTTGCATACCGCCTGCAATTCTCATGGAGGTAGGCGATTGCTCAAATCCAGAGTCATAACGTGTTGGTGCACTGTTTTGTTGGTTCTCGAGTAAATAAGTGCCTTGAGAGTACTGTGGGAAAATAGGCAACATTAAGTCATCGATAAGTTGCGTAATACGTGGGTGCATTTGTGGCCAAAACCAAGATGGCCCCATGTCTACGCTATCTAACGGAGATAATTTCGTTGATGAAGATAAAATAGGCAGAGATAAAATTCTGCCTCCAATGCGATCTCTCGCTTCAATAACTCGATACTCTTTTCCCATTTTTTCAAGTTGATGTGCCATGTATAATCCACTTAAACCGGCACCAACAATCAGATATTCTGTTTTCATTTTATCTCTCGCTTATGCTTGAATTTGGTGTAAGTGGTGGCCTGTTTTTATCCAGATGATACAGTCGTGCAGCCCGATGGTTGCTTGCAATGAGTCGCCAATAGGCAAGCGAAGCCAGTCAAATTTTTCATAGCTGATGTGCTCATGGGTAAATGATCCATCAATGACCAGTATTTCTATTCCACCTTGGTTTTCAAGTTCAATCATTTGATTGGCTTGCCATTTCTCAAGGCGAACTGCCTCATGTTTAAAGGTGTGTAATAGTTGAAATTGAACCCCATGACGTGTCGAGTCGTTGTTAAAAGGCTGAGTTTGGGTATTAATATGAACGGGAGTGTTGTCACCGTCTTGGTATTGCCCTAGCTTGACTAAAATCATGCAGCCATCTTTCACTATGGGAGCGTGTGATGTTCCTACTGGATTGCGCATGTAAGTACCAACAGGGTAGTCACCATGCTCGTCTGCAAAAGTCCCCTCGAGTACTAAAAACTCTTCGCCGCCAGTGTGTACATGAGAAGAAAAGTAACTGTCTGATTCATAATTTACTAGAGACGTGGCTGTTGCGATCTCACCGCCATCACGCTCTAACATCTTACGAGTCACCTCTTTAATAGGGGATGGGATCCATGTTGATGCCGTGAAAAAAGCGTTCGCTTGTAGCGATAAGTCAGTGTGTAGTTTCATGGTAAACCTGCGTGAATGGCGAGTAATTACATCTATTGTGTTATTTTTCTTTAGGTGTAACAAACCAGAACTTCTATACTTACGCTAAAGTTTTTCTTTAATGATTAATGTTGGAATAAGGAGTGTGAATGAAATTAAATCATTTAAATGGCTTGAAAGCGTTTGAAGCCTCTGCTCGTCACTTGAGCTTTTCTTTAGCGGCAAAAGAATTGAATGTCACGCCTGCTGCCATTGGGCAACAAGTGAAATTGTTAGAAGAATGGTTAGGGATCTCTTTGTTTGAAAGGCACTCTTCTGGTGTATCACGGTTAGCATTAACCAAAGAAGCCTTGCAGGGCTTACCTGAAATTACTCGTGGTTTTGAGCATTTATCTCAAGGATTAGCTTTATTAAAGCCAGTTGAAGTGAATACTATTTTAACCGTGGCAGTCAGCCCTGCGTTTGCCGCGAAATGGTTATTAATGCGTATTGATGACTTCCAAACATTGCATCCTGAATGGGATCTGAGATTAGATACCAATATAAGAACCGTTGATTACCTTGCCGAGAGCATTGATATTGGTGTTCGTTATGGTGTAGGGGAGTGGGAAGGGCTAGATAACATCTTGTTAATGACCGAGTCTGTTTTTCCGGTCTGTTCTCCTGAGTTGCTAAAGAAAGGATTGAATAGCGTGGAATCATTGGTTGATTTTCCATTACTGCATGATCTTTCTTTACCTAAAGAGAGTGGCTTTCCTTCGTGGAGTGGTTGGTTTGAACAGAATGGAATTTACAATGTAAATACAGATAAAGGATTGAAGATAAACAATTCCGCCTCTGTTATTCAGGCGGCGATAAGTGGTCAAGGTGTGGCATTAGGTCGAAGTGTATTGGTACAAGAGGATCTGGATGGGGGGCGTTTAGTACAGCCTTTTCCTGAGTTGCAATGTAATATCAAATTAGCTTATTACATCGTTTGGAAACCGGGTGCAGTGTCTAATGAAAAGGTTGCGGTATTTAAGCGTTGGTTATTAGATCAAGTCGCGACATAGCTATCACTTAAGTGAATGAACTTGCGCAATTTATATACTCTATTAATATTAAAGAGGTATCTGTTTTATAAACTGTTTTTTAAATGAACGCGCATCTACATTTTAGTTGATCTAGCTCTCATCAAATTATGATCAATTTGGAATGAGGAGATAACATAATGATAATAGTGTTTGTAAATATGAATCTCATTCCTACTTTTTGTAATCATTGCATGAGTAGCTATTAATTATGCGTAAATTATTGTGATTACTATGAAGCCAATAACGTCTCTTTTATTATCGACCTTTGTTATTGGGTTATATCCTTCTTTGGCGACGGCAGATACTGCGGTTACGCCAATGAAGATTTATGCTCAAGCTCCTCTTCATTCAAATACGCTCACTACTGAACTTCGTTCCGCCTTTGCATTAAAAGAAGACAGCGTCGAATTGTTTGCGACGGGAATGATCGCCAGTGTGTGGGCACATTCTGAAAGCTTCAATATGGATTATTATCAGAATCAGGTCATTACGGGGGCTCAATGGCAAGTGACATCAAAGCTTAAAGCAGAACTTAAATATCAATACAGTTATGCCGGTAATAATGGATTAGATTCGTTTGTTTATGGCTTTCATGACTTTTTTGGTATTGGTCAGAACGGACGAGATGAAGTAGATAATAATAGTTTCAATATTTCTATCCCTAAGTACGGTGTTGAAATTGAAGATTTTGAAGGCGAAACGCTATCGAGTGCTTTACATAGTTATCTTGAGTACGAAGTGTTTTCAAATCAATACAATGCAATTAGCCTAGGGGCAAGTTTGTATTTAAACCACGTAAACAGCGGTTCATTTAAGCGTGATAGCTTTGAGCAAGGTCTTCAAGCAAATTACAGTTTTAGTTATGAAAAACACGCCTTATTTTCGACTGTCGGTGTGACGTTCAGAGACGCGGGATTAAGCACTTCTATTCCTTATAAAAAGAATACGGCTGCGTTTGCTATTGGTTATGGGTATGCAATTACTCCCTCTCACCATCTTGTAACGTCATATCATATTTATGAGGGTGCGCTTGATGAGGGGGGAGATTATGCCGAAGCATCACATGAATACGTATTAGGTTATCGATATTTATTAGAGGCGGCAGCGTTTGAGTTTTCAGTGATAGAGAATGCGGTGAATATGGATAACTCTACTGATATTGCCTTTACGTTTGGTGTGCGCTACGTACTGTAATTGATGGATAAAAAAATCCCAGAGAACAGGAGGATGAGTTCTCTGGGGAATATTGGTACTTCAGCAAAGTTACCCTAATACTTATAGGATATGGCTTTTTAGTTTTCCAGTCCGTTTCTCATAGAAGATAATGTTAAAAATATAACGTATTGATTTTAAATCAAACTAAATGAAGACAAAATAAATATTCCTACCGTACAAGTGACTAATGAAGCAACGGTTGTTTGGGCAATGATATTCGCCGCTAATGTTGCATTCCCTCCCATGGCTCTTGCCATTACATAACTGGCCGCTGCGGTTGGCGCGGCACTCATAAAGAATAGCAAACCTAAATCCAATCCTCTAAAGCCAAACATGATGCCACCTGCGGTAATTAGAAAGGGACTTAATATAAGTTTATAGCTAGTAGCAAACCACGTAGGGCCATTGTCTTTTTTCATTGAGCTTAAGTTTAGTGACCCCCCCGCACACAATAATGCCAAAGGCAGTGTCATGTTAGCGAAGTACTGCCCTGCTTGAGTGACCATCTCAGGGATTGGGATTGAGAGAAATGAACACACAACGCCCAATAAAATCGCAATAATTAACGGATTTTTAGTGAGTGTTTTAATTATCACCCCAAACGCTTGTTTTTCGTTATGCTCTTCTTTTGGTGTTAAGGCAATAACGGCCTGAATATTATAGAGCACAGTAGTTGATGCGACATAAATAGCGGCTAAAGCAACGCCAGAATCACCATAAGCGTTAGCAACATAAGCCAGTGCAATGATGGCTGTGTTCGCACGAAACCCGCCTTGAATAATAACGCCGTGATCTTGCTTATCCTTAAAAACGAGCTTAGTTGAAAAGGTGGTAAATAAGAAGAAAGCAAAGTTTGCAATAAGACCATAAATAATTAAACGGCTACTGGATGAGAAATCATGCTCAGAATTTACGATGCTTAAAAAGAGCATCGCGGGTAAGGTGACTTGAAATACGAGCTTAGAAGCGACTTCAATAAAGTTGTCG
>NZ_CAWPRC010000144.1:0-66387 GCF_963890165.1 Aliivibrio sp. SR45-2
AACCAGTGTAAATATGTTTACTTTGGGTAGTAAGATGACAATTAACGAGCACGGAAGACGATACGGCCTTTAGATAAATCGTAAGGAGTCATTTCAACTGTTACTTTGTCACCAGTAAGAATACGGATGTAGTTTTTACGCATTTTACCTGAGATATGAGCAGTAACAACGTGACCGTTTTCTAATTCTACGCGAAACATAGTGTTTGGTAGTGTATCCAGAACTGTGCCTTGCAGTTCAATTGCGTCTTCTTTTGCCATTGAATCCTCTTTATATAGATAGCTTCGGCTGATTTTTAAGCGGCTAATAATGCCCTTAAAAATGATGTATGTAAAGTTTGTTGGGCATCTTACCCCTGCCAGACCATATTTACTAGCTTTTGGTTCGGTTTATATCGATCTTTATATTTCATGGCAGGGCAGTCGTCTATTTGGTAACCAGGGTAGACCCATTTCTTATTTAATTTCGTACATAATTGCAATTGAATCAATACCGATACCGTGCCTAAAGACAAAGCATTGTCAGGGTCAAAGAAAGTGTACATTGCACTGAGTGAATCCGATAAAAGATCAGTAACGGCAATAGAAACTAAGACTTCATTTTCATAAATATGAAGGAAGTGTCTAGGTAACCATTCTGCTTGAGCGAATTCAAAAAATTGTTCTTTATTTGCAGGAAACATGCTGCCTGATTGATGACGAGCATTAATGTAGCGTTCATATAAAGAAAACCAATTTTCATCCATTTGAGATTTAATTTCCCATTCAAAATGAGACGATTTATTTAAAATACGTTTTTGGCTTTTACTGGGTGAGAAATTTTCGGCATCAATACGAAGTGGTTGGCAAGCATTGCAAGAATCACACATCGGTTTATAAATTGTGGAGCCACTACGACGAAACCCTAAGCGTATTAACTCTTGATAACCTGACAATGAGTGTAGTTCAGGTTCCATAATTACGCCTAATCGATCTTTTTGATCAGGTAAATAGCTGCATGTACCTTCAGGGGTTAGTCCTACTTGCAGTGAATATTGAGTCATAATTTATCCATTGCTAAGTGATTGAGGTTGATAACAGCTTTCGAATACTGAGATAGCTGAAAACACCTGTAACCTTTCATTAAATATAGGTCGTTCCATTGGAATTGCCCCTAAACTTTCTAAGTGAGGATTCATCATTTGACAGTCAATGAGTTTGCCTCCAAAAGCAACAAAGTGCTCACAAAATTTCCATAAGGCAATTTTTGATGCATTGGTTTTTATTGAGAACATCGATTCACCACAAAATACTTGCCCAATTTGGAGACCATAAAGTCCTCCGACTAATTCATTATTAAACCAAACCTCGACAGAATGGCAATGCCCTAACTTAGCTAGGTTTTGATAAGCCTCGATCATTTCTGGCATTATCCATGTTTCTTCTGCTGGCCGAGTTGATGCGCATAATGAAATAACATCAGACGTCGCATGATTTATGGTGATGGAGTAACCTGATTTTTTAAAGAATTTCTTAAGGCTTTTTGATGGAGTGTAATTCTCTGGAATAAATACACCTCTTATACTTGGGCTCCACCATAGAATAGGATCGTCATTGCTATACCAAGGAAAAATTCCATGTGAGTAAGCGAGTAATAGGCGTTTTGGGGTTAAATCACCGCCCATAGCAAGTAAGCCATCAGGATCATGTAATGCGCTTTCTATGTCAGGAAATGAAGCGTCATGTTCTTGTTCAAGTTCGGGTAAATAGATAGTCATAGGCAAAAAGAAATACGTATTCATTATTTTTAATTTAGAGAGACGACATTGCCTCTAGCGCAACGCGTTGGTTTTCGTTACTCTGCAAGTATGAAGAATAACAAAAAATAACAATTAAAGCTGAAGCAGCTATGCAATATCTGAATCAAATAACAGGCATAGCATTATTTTTATTTGTATAGGAATTTTTACATAAACATGGAAAGCTTAACTCTTCAACCAATTTCAAAAATTGATGGCCAAATTAATTTACCTGGTTCAAAAAGTGTTTCTAACCGAGCACTATTACTTGCTGCACTAGCGTCAGGAAAAACAACATTAACTAATTTATTAGACAGCGATGATATTCGACATATGCTTAATGCATTAAAAGCATTGGGTGTTGATTATAAACTTTCAGAAGATAAGACGGTTTGCGAAGTGAATGGTCTGGGTCAAGCCTTTAAATCTACAACAGAAGCTTTAGAATTATTTCTGGGTAATGCGGGAACCGCAATGCGTCCATTAGCGGCTGCGTTATGTTTAGGCGAAGGCGAGTTTATCCTTACTGGTGAACCTCGTATGAAAGAGCGACCAATTGGGCATCTTGTTACTGCATTGAAAGCGGCTGGTGCTGATGTTGAATATTTAGAAAATGAAAATTATCCACCGTTAAAAATTAAAGGAACGGGTTTAAAAGGAGGGAATGTTGATATAGATGGTTCAATATCAAGTCAATTTTTAACGGCTTTTTTAATGGCAGCACCACTATCATCGCAAGAAACTACCATTAATATTGTTGGCGATTTAGTGTCCAAACCGTACATTGATATTACGTTGGACATTATGGCTACTTTTGGTGTTGTAATTGAAAACAAAGAGTATAAAACGTTTGTTGTTCCAGCGAATCAATCTTACATCGCTCCAGGAGAATTTCTTGTAGAAGGAGATGCATCATCTGCATCTTATTTCTTAGCGGCTGCCGCGATCAAAGGCGGAAGTGTTAAAGTTACGGGTATTGGTAAAAAAAGCATCCAAGGTGATGTTCAGTTTGCTGATGCACTAGCAGCAATGGGTGCAGAGATTGAATGGGGTGATGACTATGTTATTGCTCATAAAGGTGAATTAAACGCCATTGATATGGATTTTAACCATATTCCAGATGCTGCAATGACAATCGCAACGACAGCGTTGTTCGCAAAAGGCACAACATCAATTCGCAATGTGTATAATTGGCGTGTAAAAGAAACGGATAGATTAGCCGCAATGGCAACTGAACTCCGTAAAGTAGGTGCTGAAGTTGAAGAAGGTGAGGATTATATTACGATCACTCCACCAGCGATGTTACGACATGCCGCTATTGATACTTATGACGATCACCGTATGGCAATGTGCTTTTCTTTAGTTGCATTAAGTGATACGCCAGTAACGATTAATGATCCCGGTTGCACTTCTAAAACCTTCCCCGATTATTTTGATAAATTGAAAGAACTTAGCGTGTAATTTATTGTATTTAAGTCATTAGTTTTAAGCGGATGTAAGCCCTGTGTAAAAAATGCAGGGCTTTTTTAGTTTTTAAGAAACTAGAGTATATAAATAATCTGACTTGGGTATAATGCGGCGGTAGAAACCAATCATAATAATTAATGGAGAACTCCATGACTATTCATTCACCAGTCGTCACTGTTGATGGTCCAAGTGGAGCAGGTAAAGGCACTCTGTGCATGTTACTTGCCGAAAAGCTAGGTTATAATTTATTAGATTCTGGTGCGATTTATCGCGTATTAGCACTGGCTGCAATTCACCATGGTGTTGATTTAGGTTCAGAAGAAGGACTTGTTCCTCTTGCTGCTAATCTAGACGTTCAATTTAAAGCTGAAGGTGACTTGGTTAAAGTCATCTTAGAAGGCGAAGACGTCTCTTCGGAACTTCGTAAAGAAGAAACCGGTATGGCGGCATCAAAAGTAGCGGCTTTACCTCAAGTACGTGAAGCGTTATTACGTCGTCAAAGAGCCTTTGCTAGTGCCCCTGGACTTGTCGCTGATGGTCGAGATATGGGCACTGTTGTATTTACAGGTGCAGAAGTTAAGATATTTTTAGATGCAAGTGCTGAAGAACGTGCGAATCGCCGTATGAAGCAGTTGCAACAGAAGGGGTTAAATGTTAGATTTGACCGTCTTTTAAGCGAAATCCAAGAGCGTGATGATCGTGACCGCAATCGAGCTGTTGCACCATTACGTCCGGCGGAAGATGCTTTGGTACTAGATTCAACGTCAATGAATATTGATGAAGTCGTTGCTCAGGCACTTACTTTTATTGAATCTAAGCTATAATTGAAACTTAGTTAGTTGCAAGGATGATAACTAACCTTACTATCAACCCCATGCGGTAGGATACCCATGGACGTTTAATAATTGAAGATCAAATTAATGACTGAATCTTTTGCTCAACTCTTTGAAGAGTTTTTATCTGAAACTGAATTCCAACAAGGCAGCATCGTTAAAGGTGTTGTTGTTGCTATCGAGAACGGTTTCGTTCTTGTTGACGCAGGCCTTAAATCTGAAGCAGCAATCCCAGCTGAACAATTCAAGAACGCTGCTGGCGAACTTGAAGTTGAAGTTGGTTCTGAAGTAGACGTTGCTCTTGACGCTGTTGAAGATGGTTTCGGTGAAACTCAACTTTCTCGTGAGAAAGCGAAGCGTCACGAAGCTTGGATTCAACTTGAAAAAGCATATGAAGATGCTGAAACAGTTATGGGTGTTATTAACGGTAAAGTTAAAGGCGGCTTCACAGTTGAACTTAACGGTATCCGTGCATTCCTACCTGGTTCTCTTGTTGATGTACGTCCAGTACGTGACACTCTGCACCTTGAAGGCAAAGAGCTAGAGTTCAAAGTAATCAAACTTGACCAAAAGCGTAACAACGTTGTTGTTTCACGTCGTGCTGTTATCGAATCTGAAAACAGTGTTGAACGTGACGAGTTACTTGCTTCTCTACAAGAAGGCATGGAAGTTAAAGGTATCGTTAAGAACCTTACTGACTACGGTGCATTCGTTGATCTAGGTGGCGTTGACGGTCTACTACACATCACAGATATGGCTTGGAAGCGTGTTAAGCACCCATCTGAGATCGTAAATGTTGGTGACGAGATCAATGTTAAAGTTCTTAAGTTCGATCGTGAGCGCACTCGTGTTTCTCTAGGTCTTAAGCAACTTGGCGAAGATCCATGGGTAGCTATCGCTAAGCGTTACCCAGAAGGTCACGAACTTTCTGGTCGTGTTACTAACCTAACTGATTACGGCTGCTTCGTTGAAATCGAAGAAGGCGTTGAAGGTCTAGTACACGTTTCTGAAATGGATTGGACTAACAAGAACATCCACCCTTCTAAAGTTGTCAATGTAGGCGACGAAGTTGAGGTTATGGTTCTTGAGATTGACGAAGAACGTCGTCGTATCTCTCTAGGTCTGAAACAATGTAAAGCTAACCCTTGGCAGACATTCGCTGAAGCGCAAGCTAAAGGCGACCATGTTAGTGGTAAGATTAAATCTATCACTGATTTCGGTATCTTCATCGGTCTTGACGGCGGCATCGACGGTCTAGTTCACCTTTCTGACATTTCTTGGAATGCTACAGGTGAAGACGCGGTACGTGAGTACAAGAAAGGCGACGAAATCTCTGCTGTTGTTCTAGCTGTTGATGCTGAGCGTGAGCGTATTTCTCTAGGTGTTAAACAAATGGAAGAAGACCCATTTAACAACTACCTAGCAGACAACAAGAAAGGTACTCTAGTAAACGGTACTGTTTCAGCTGTTGACGCTAAAGGCGCTACAATTACTCTTGCAGATAGCGTAGAAGGTTACATCCGTACTTCTGAGCTTTCTCGTGACCGTATTGAAGATGCATCTCTAATCCTAAGCGTTGGCGATAGCGTTGAAGCGAAGTTCACTGGTGTAGACCGTAAGAACCGCGTAGTTAACCTATCTATCAAAGCTAAAGATGAAGCTGATGAGCAAGAAGCAATGGCGACACTGAATACTAAACCAGAAGATGGTGGTTTCGGTAGCGCAATGGCTGACGCTTTCAAAGCAGCTAAAGGCGAATAAGTAAATTAGAAGGGAGCACTATGCTCCCTTTTCTTTCGATAACGTAGGAGAGGTCATTTATGACAAAATCTGAATTGATTGAACAACTGTGTAGTAAAAAGCCTCAACTTTCTGCTAAGCAGGTTGAAGATACAGTCAAGGAAGTCCTTGAACAGATGGCAACAACGCTAGAGGGCGGTGATCGTATAGAGATTCGTGGTTTTGGTAGTTTTTCTCTACACTATCGGGAGCCTCGTTTAGGTCGTAATCCAAAAACTGGCGACAAAGTGGAATTAGACGGTAAGTTTGTTCCTCATTTTAAACCGGGTAAAGAACTGCGTGAACGTGTGAATTTCAGCTGATGCAAATTGGTATATAAAAACGGCATACTTTTAAGTATGCCGTTTTTTTATGTTCATTTTCAATGCATTTAGGTGTATCTTAGAATAGTAATAAAAGATGTCGTTAGGTGTCTATAAATAAGTAAACCTAATAATTACTCGCTTATTTATAGAGACTAGTTGTATGAAATCAACTGGAGGGAATACCAGTGAAAATTATAGTTACTATCGCATTAATTGCTCTTTTTTTAATATCTCTTGCACTCGGTGCTCAAAACCAAGTTGTTGTACATTTTAATTACTTATTAGCCCAAGATGATTTTCAGTTATCTACTTTACTTGGGATATTTTTTGCTACTGGCTTTGGTTTAGGTTGGCTTATTTGTGGCAGTATGTATTTAAAGGCAAGCGTTACTCAACGCCGATTACGTAAACGTCTCGAAAAACAAAACGCAGAATTGAATAAGCTGCGTCTTGAGTCAACAAAAGGATAGTTACTGAATGCTAGAGCTGCTATTCCTACTATTACCTATTGCTGCCGGCTATGGTTGGTATATGGGTAATCGGAATGCTGGACAACAACGTCAAAGAGAAACGAATCACCTGTCTCGTCAATACGTGACGGGTTTGAATTTATTGTTGTCTGATCAATCAGATAAAGCAGTCGATCACTTTATTGAATTACTTCAAGTTGACAGTGATACCATTGATACCCATCTTGCTCTAGGCAATCTTTTTAGAAGCCGTGGTGAGGTTGATCGTGCTATTAAAATCCACCAAAATCTCATCGCTCGTCCTAATCTTACTCTTGAACAACGAAATATTGCTCTCCAACAATTAGCCAAAGATTATATGGTTGCAGGTATTCTTGATCGTGCTGAAAAAATATTTGAGCAATTGGTCGACGAACCAGAGCATAAAGAAGCCGCATTATTGCAACTTGTATCTATTCATCAGCAAACCCGTGAATGGGAACAAGCCATTAAATTTGCGAATAGTTTGGTTAGGATGGGAAAGAAAAAAATCAAGCCAGACATTGCCCATTATTATTGTGAATTAGCAACATTAGACTTAGCTGAAGAGAATATTAATGCAGCGAAGCAACATTTAAAGAAAGCACTGTCGACGGATAATTTATGCGTTAGAGCATCAATAATGATGGCTAAGCTTTTAATGAAAGAAAACAATCATAAAGCTGCCGTTAGCCAATTAGAAGCAGTATTAGATCAAGATATTGATTTTGTCAGTGAGGCATTACCTTTACTTGCTGAATGTTATGAAACGTTAGATAGAGAAGGTGTATTACTGCACTTCTTAAAAGAGGCTATTTCAAAAGGTTCAGGCGCAAGTGCTGAATTAATGTTGTCGAATCTCATTGCAAAGCATGAAGGTACCGCTGTAGCTCAAGGCTACATGACGAAACAGTTATTAAAAAACCCAACAATGAAAGGCTTTTATCGTTTAATGGGCTATCACGTAGATGAAGCTGAAAATGGTCGAGCAAAAGCGAGCTTATCAAGTTTGCAAAACCTAGTTGGTGAACAATTAAAAATGAAGCCAAATTATCGATGCAGTAAATGTGGATTTTCTGCACATCGTTTATTTTGGCAATGTCCTTCCTGTAAAGGGTGGGGGGTTATTAAGCCAATTAGAGGCTTAGACGGTGAATAATTAAGAGGCGCATGAGTGCCTCTTTTTTTGAATAAAATAAAAATAAGGATAGAAAATGAAAGACCAAAAGGTAATTGTGGCATTGGATTATGACCGTCAAGCTGACGCATTGGCGTTCGTGGATAAAATTGATCCTAGCTCGTGCCGATTAAAAGTGGGTAAAGAGATGTTTACTCTTTTTGGCCCTGAGTTTGTAAAAGAACTTCATAAGCGTGGTTTTTCTGTTTTTCTAGATTTAAAATTTCATGATATTCCTAATACGTGTTCAAAAGCAGTTCGTGCTGCTGCTGAAATGGGGGTTTGGATGGTAAATGTTCATGCGAGTGGTGGTGAGCGTATGATGACAGCTTCGCGTGAGATTTTAGAGCCGTATGGCAAAGATCGCCCATTATTAATTGGTGTGACTGTTTTAACGAGCATGGAACAGCAAGATTTAGCGGGTATTGGGTTAGATATCGCACCACAAGAGCAAGTTAAACGTCTTGCTGCATTAACAAAAAACAGTGGTTTGGACGGGGTAGTTTGCTCTGCTCAAGAAGCATCAATGCTAAAAGCTGACCTAGGTAAAGACTTTAAGTTGGTAACACCTGGTATCCGTCCTGTGGGTTCAGACGTTGGTGATCAAAAACGTATCATGACTCCAGTTGATGCGATTATTTCAGGATCTGATTACTTGGTAATTGGGCGCCCAATTACTCAAGCTGAAAACCCATCACAAGTATTAAATGACATTAATTTGTCGTTGGCTTCTGTCTTATAAACTGTTTTTTATAAAAAATGCAGATAAAAAAATAGAGACCTTATAGTCTCTATTTTTGTTTTAACGTTCTTTAAAGAAAGAGTGTAGGAATTACATTACACGCATACCAGGTTGAGCACCTTCGTGTGGTTCAAGGATCCAAAGATCTTTACCACCAGGGCCAGCAGCCAGAATCATACCTTCCGACATACCAAACTTCATTTTACGAGGTTTTAGGTTAGCAACCATAACGGTTAGTTTTCCTTCTAGCTCTTCAGGTTTGTATGCTGATTTAATCCCAGAGAATACTTGACGAGTCTCACCGCCGATGTCTAGCTGAAATTTAAGTAGTTTATTTGCCTTTGGAACTTCTTCGCAAGAGATAATACGAGCAATACGCATATCAACCGCTTCGAATGCATCGAATTCAATCTCATCCGCGATTGGTTCTTTATCTAGTTCCGTTTGGCTTGCTTTTTCTTTTTCCGCCTCTACTTTCTCTTTTGCTGCCATTTCAACTGCGGCATCTTCTTTTGACTCTTCAACCATTGCTTCTACTTTCTTAGGATCAATACGGTTGAACAGTGCTTTAAACTTCGTGATTTCATGAGAAGTTAGAGGTTGTGCAACACATTCCCACGTTAAGGTTTCGTTTAAGAAAGCTTCAGTTCGTGCTGCAAGTTCAGGCATTACTGGTTTTAGGTAGGCCATTAGCACGCGGAACAAGTTAATACCCACAGAAGCAACTTCTTGTAGCTCTTGTTCTTTGCCTTCTTCTTTCGCAAGAACCCAAGGTGCTTTTTCGTCAATGTATTGGTTTGCTTTATCAGCAAGCGCGGTAATTTCACGAATAGCACGACTAAATTCACGAGTTTCGTATAGCTCAGCAATACGATCTGAAGCAGCAACGAATTCGTTGTAGAGTTCAGGAGCCACAAAATTATCAGACAGTTTGCCGTCAAAACGTTTAGTAATGAAACCAGCATTACGAGATGCTAAGTTAACAATCTTGTTTACGACATCTGAGTTTACACGTTGAGTGAAATCTTCAAGGTTTAAATCAAGATCATCAATACGGCTATTTAGTTTAGCGGCGTAGTAGTAACGTAGGCATTCTGGGTCTAGGTGATTTAAGTAAGTGCCAGCTTTAATGAATGTGCCTTTCGACTTAGACATTTTTGCGCCATTTACCGTTACGTAACCATGAACAAATACATTGTTTGGTTTACGGAAGCCAGCACCATCAAGCATTGCAGGCCAAAATAGGCTATGGAAATAAACAATATCTTTACCGATAAAGTGGTAAAGCTCTGTTGTACTGTCTAGTTTCCAATACTCATCAAAGTCTAAATCATCACGTTTATCACATAGATTTTTAAATGAACCCATGTAACCAATCGGTGCATCTAACCAAACATAGAAGAATTTATTGGTTTCGCCTGGGATTTCAAAGCCAAAATAAGGTGCATCACGTGAGATGTCCCATTGTTGTAGGCCAGATTCAAACCATTCTTGCATTTTGTTTGCTGTTTCAGTTTGAAGAGAGCCAGAACGAGTCCACTCTTTTAACATACTTTCAAACTGAGGTAAGTCGAAGAAGAAATGTTCAGAATCTTTCATTACTGGAGTCGCACCAGAAACGGCTGATTTAGGGTTGATAAGATCCGTTGGGCTGTAGGTTTCGCCACAGTTATCACAGTTATCCCCGTATTGTTCTTCAGATTTACATTTTGGACAAGTGCCTTTTACGAAACGGTCAGGTAAGAACATTTCTTTTTCTGGATCAAATAACTGAGAAATTGTACGGCTAGTAATAAACCCATTTTTTTTCAATTCTAGGTAGATATTAGACGCCAACTCACGGTTTTCATCACTGTGTGTGCTGTGATAGTTATCAAAGCTAATGTCGAAGCCTGCGAAATCTTTTTGATGTTCTTCGCTAACTGCTGCAATCATTTCTTCTGGAGTGATACCCATCTGTTGAGCTTTAAGCATGATTGGAGTGCCGTGAGCGTCATCTGCACAAATAAAGTTAATGTCGTTGCCACGTAAGCGTTGGTAACGAACCCAGATATCCGCTTGGATATGCTCAAGCATGTGGCCTAAGTGGATTGAACCGTTTGCATACGGTAGGGCACATGTAACCAGAATTTTTCTCGGATCGGTAGCCATATCTTCTCTTTCGCTTTATGTGATGGGTAAAAATTTTAAGAGATAAATAGTACCTGATGCGAGCCAGAATGCATAGAGGATCAAGGGTTCAATTAATGATAGGATGAGGAAAATAACTTAAGGAGTAGCAAGATGGCATTTACAACGATGGCTGAGATTAAGAATTGGTTAAATGAATTTACGCATCCACAACTTTGTGAAGGTTGGGCGGAGATCCCTAATATGGTCTCTATTGCTGCTACGGGCATGATCACCGTAACACTTCCTTTTGTTTCTTCTTCAATTTCGACGGATTTGTCTTCTTGGGTTGAGGAGCAAAAAAATCGATTAAATATACCGTCGTTAACTCTAACGGTAATTGCAAAACCGGCAACACTAAAAACAGATAAACCAGCCGTTAAAGGCATTAAGAATATCATCGCAGTCAGTTCTGGTAAGGGGGGCGTTGGTAAGTCGACAACAGCAGTAAATGTTGCTCTTGCACTACAACATCTTGGTGCACGAGTTGGTATTTTAGATGCGGATATTTATGGACCATCAGTCCCATTAATGTTGGGTGTTGAAGATAAGAAACCGAATATTGTTGATAATAATCGTATGATGCCAGTAGAAGCGCATGGTCTGTACAGTAACTCCATTGGTTATCTTGTCGATAAATCAGAAGCCGCAGTATGGCGAGGGCCAATGGCATCAAAAGCATTGTCTCAATTATTAAATGAAACATTATGGCCAGATCTTGATTATTTAATTATAGATATGCCACCAGGCACTGGTGATATTCAATTGACATTATCACAGCAGGTTCCGACTACTGGAGCCATTATAGTGACAACACCGCAAGATCTTGCTCTAACTGATGCAATAAAAGGCGTGAATATGTTTACAAAAGTAGATGTTCCCGTTATTGGTGTTGTTGAAAACATGAGTGTTCATGTTTGTTCTAATTGTGGTCATAAAGAGGCTATATTTGGTACTGGTGGTGCTGAAGCGATGGCAAGGAGTTATTCACTCCCATTATTAGGAAAGTTGCCTTTACATATTGATATTCGTAGTGAAACAGATTCAGGAACGCCAAGTGTTGCGGCTAATTCAAGTAGTGATCACAGCCAAATGTACATAGCCTTAGCTGAGCAAATTTCGAGTAGACTTTATTGGCAAGGCGAAGTCGTAGCTGACCAAATAATGTTCAAGTCATTGTAGAATATCATTTAAGTTAAATTATGAGTGGAAAGTCTTATTTTTAGTCCTTATAATTGAGCGGTTTTATTTAATAAATCTTATCGTATCTCGCTACACTTTTAGGTATCTTTTATGTCAGAGAACAGTAATCATCACTGTATTATCGTAGGTATTGCAGGGGCATCCGCTTCAGGCAAAAGTCTGATTGCTTCTACTATTTATAATGAACTACGAGCAAAAGTTGGCGACCACCAAATTGGCGTAATAACTGAAGACAGTTACTACAAGGACCAAAGCCACCTGACCATGGAAGAAAGAGTCAAAACTAATTATGATCACCCAAATGCATTAGATCATCGATTATTGAGTGAACATCTTGAACAATTGATGCGTGGTGAAGCTGTTAACATCCCAACATACAGCTATACAGAGCACACTCGAACATCAGATGTTGAAGTAATGACACCTAAAAAGGTTATTATTCTTGAAGGTATTTTATTACTAACTGATCCTAGATTACGTAATTTGATGCATGCAAGTGTGTTTATGGATACGCCATTAGATATTTGTTTATTACGTCGTGCTAAGCGTGATGTTGAAGAACGTGGTCGTTCAATGGAGTCGGTATTTGAACAATACCAGAAGACTGTCCGCCCAATGTTCATGCAATTTATTGATCCATCAAAGCAACATGCTGATATTATTGTCCCTCGTGGCGGTAAAAACCGTATCGCTATTGATGTACTAAAAGCGCATATTTCAAGATTATTGAAAGCGTAAATAATAATAGTTATTAGAACTGGTCGACATTATGTCGGCCTTTTTTTTGTCCCATGCTCTGTAAATTGTCTATATTTAGGTATATAACTATAAATAACTCTATGTTTATTATGTGCTAATAGTGCCATAATTAACATTCACATCACTTTTTTTATACACTCTGGATGGATTTGGCCGTGAAGAAAATAGTCTTATTAATTAGCATTCCGTTTATTGCAATTGTTATCGCATTATTAGTGCTGGTATTAGTTGTTAACCCTAATCAATTCAAACCATTAATTAAAGAACAAGTAGAGCAGCAAACTGGTCGTCAACTGACTATGGATGGTGATATCTCTTGGCGTTTCTTCCCTTCTATTGGTTTTTCAATCGGTAATATGGCATTAAGCAATCCAACTGGGTTTGCTACGGCCAATTTAGTGAAATTTGATAATGCTAATATAGATATCAATGTGCTTCCATTGTTTGATCACGAGATTAATATTGGATTGATTACGTTAGATGGGGCTGCTTTTACATTACATACATTAAAAAGTGGTGTAACAAATCTTGATGGCATCGGTCCTAAGAAAGAGACTTCAGTTTCTGAAAATAAAACTGAAATAAAGAATGAAGACGTTACGACTAGTGATGATTCAAACGCCGAAGCTGCAACTACAGCGCCTGAAATTAATGGTTGGACCGTCAGTTTAGAGGGGATTGCATTAACTAATGCGAGTGCACTTATTCAAGATGACAAAGCGGGCACAAAAACGCAATTGTCTAATATGAATATCAAGCTATCACAATTTAGTCCTGGAGAATGGACACACTTAACGTTTAATTTGAAGGCAGATCTTGGTCAACAGAAGATAGCTCTGAAGGGAGAAACTGACCTTAATATTGCTAAGACGTTAGATACCGCATCATTAAAAGAAACTGAATTAGTTGTTTCTTATGCGGATAAAACGAATAAATTTGATGGTATTACATTAACGATAGATAAATTTAATTTTGATGAATGGTCAACTCTCGAATTAGTGGCGGCGGGTAAAGCGAATGATATGACTGTAGATTCAAAATCAACGTTTGAATTGAACGTCCCAAAAGCTCTCGATATTATTAAAATACGTAAATTTATAAGTACAAACAATGTAATAGGTGATGCACTTCCAAATAAAGACGTCACTGCCATTATTGGTTTTAATAGTTCTTTTGATGTCACTAAATCATTATTACAAGTCACTGATTTAACGCTTTCTGCGGTAGATACTCAATTTGATGGAAAGGCGAGTGTTGAGCTTAAGGACATTCCTAAAGTGAGGTTTGAGTTACATAGCCCTAGCATAGATGTGGATGCTTTATTAGCGACGTTGCCATCATCAGAGAATACAGTAGTTGATAATAAACAAACGAATACGAGTAATGTTAAAAAATCCACACCAGTGAAAGAAATTGAACCGGACTTGAGTGCATTAAAAGGGCTGGATGTTGCGGGTAAGATTACCATTGATCGTTTTAAAGCAAATAATGCAAAAATGCAAAATGTACAATCGCAATTTTCTGTGAATCGTGGAGTATTGAATTTATCTAAGTTTCATTCAAATCTTTATGATGGCAGCATTGATATGACGGCTAAATTAGATGCTCGTAAGTCAATACCCGTATATAGCATGAAAAACACCATTAAAGGAGTTAAAGTTGCGCCTTTATTGATAGATGTTATGGGCGAGAGTTTAGTTGAAGGTACTGGTAATATTACGATAAATGTATCTGGAAAAAGTTTAAAACCGACGGCATTAAAGCAAAATGTTAAAGGTAAAGTAGCTATTAATTTTGCCGATGGTGCCGTGAATGGAATTAACGTTCCCCTTATGATTCGAACCACTTATGCAAAAATTAAAGGTGAGAAAATTAAAGGCAGTGATGAAGCTGAAAAAACAGATTTTAGTGCGTTAACCGCAAGTTTCTTATTAGAAAACGGAAATGCCACTACAAATAATATTCGTATGGTATCTCCATTATTACGTATTCATGGGGAAGGTTCTGCACAGTACGTGAATGAAACGGCGAATATGCTTATTGAAACGTCGATTGTAGGTTCATTAAAAGGACAGGGTGGCAAGAGTATCGATGATTTGAAAGACGTTACTATTCCTATTCGTATTACAGGTTCTTGGGCTAACCCTAAATATAAGCTTGAATTTGGTGATGTAATGCAACAGAAAGCCAAAAAAGAACTTGATCGTGGTATTGAGAAATTAGAAGCAAAATACGGCGATAAAATTAAAGATGAAAAAGTAAAAGATGCAGCAAATAAATTGCTAAAAGGATTATTTAACTAGTTCTCTCTTTTATATAAAAGCCCATATTGATGAAGATTAATATGGGCTTTTTAATTGTAATATAGTGATTACCAATCAATTCCTTTTAATGCTTTTACGCCTGAATCAAAAGCATGTTTTACACTACGAACTTCAGACACGGTATCAGCCATTTCAATAAGCTCACGGTGGGCGGCTCGACCTGTTATCACGACCGATTGCATTTTAGGTCTATTTTCTAATGCTGTTTTCAATTCATCTAATTCAATATAGCCATAAGTGACCATGTAAGTCATCTCATCCAATAGAATAAGATCTATCGACTCATCAGCTAGGTTCTTCTTACATTCCTGCCATACTCGCTGTGCTGCTTCTGTATCGGATTTTTTATCTTGAGTATTCCAAGTAAATCCGGTGTTCATTACATGAAAAGGAACACCGTGGGACTCTAAAAGGGTTCGTTCCCCACAATCCCATGTCCCTTTAATAAATTGAGCTACAACACAATTTAGGCCATGACCAACGGCTCTCGCTATGGTACCAAAGCCTGATGTGGACTTTCCTTTACCATTACCAGTAACAACAATTAATAACCCTTTTTCTGTTTGTGCCTCTTCTACTCGTTTATCAACGTTGTCTTTTATTTTTGATTGGCGTTGCTTATAGCGGTCATCTTTTGAAGTGTTTGTCATGATGTTCTCCATGTTAAATTCTGAATCATAGCAATGAATAAATAAAAGTGGAATCTTACCATTAGGATACAGTATTGAGTTTTATTGTTGTTAGTGTGATGATTGTGTTAATTATAATTAGAGTGATTGAAATGTATTATCAATTAAATAAAAGAAATATTTCTTATTTGTATAGTTTTGCTGCTGTTGTTTTTTCTTGCTACGGTATTTTTGTTTGTCCTTTTATTGAATCGTTACCCAGAGGAACCATCTTTATTGAAGTGAGTTCTGCCTTTATTTTTATGCTAATTAGTCGATTAGTTATTGTTCCACGCTTTTACTGCTTAAGTAAGCAAACGCCGTTATTAATCGATCTTTCAATTTTTTTATTATTTGGATTTGGTATTTCTTTATTTATGGGGCAAGCTCATGATTTTCCAATTGAAAGTAATCTCAAGGTTGTTTTTGGTATGGGAATATTAGGTATATTTACTGGCATAATAACGACTCAAGTAGAGTTAATTGAACGTTATAAAAATATGCCTCAACACTATGTGTTAAATACCGAGTTACATGGAAATAGAAGGTCTATAACACAACAGTTTACCGTCTTAGTAACGTTACTTGTTGTTGCGCTAACGACAACACTTATTATGGTTGCAGTTAAAGATCTATTTTGGTTGGAAGGTGCAAAAAATCATTATTTAAATGGAGAAGGAAAGATAAAAATAATTAAGGAATTTATTTTTGTCAGTTTCATTCTCTTATTGTATACATTTTTAGTGGTTTTTTTATGGGGAAAAAAATTATCTTTGATTTTAAATACGAAAGAGAATGCATTAAATAATGTAGCAAAAGGTGTAATTAGTGAGCGTTTACCCGTTTATAGTAATGATGAGTTTGGTGTTTTAGCTGTGTTGACGAATAAAATGTTATTCAGTTTAGAAGAAAGCCAAACTGAAATTCAACAGACGAGAGATTCTGCTATTGTTGGTTTATCTGCATTAGCAGAATCAAGAGATAATGAAACGGGGGCTCATATTTTACGAACGCAAGAGTATATTAGAGTACTTGCGTTTGATTTAAGAAATAAGGTTGAGTATTCAGACGTATTAACGGACAACTACATTAATTTACTTTTTAAATCGGCACCATTGCATGACGTAGGTAAAGTCGGTATCCCGGATGATATTTTACTTAAACCGGGGAAATTGACAGAAGAAGAATTTGAGATAATGAAAGGCCATGCGGCCATCGGAGCAAAAGCACTTTCTGTTGCTGAGGCACAAATGCAAGGCGAAAGTTCTTTCTTACAATTAGCGAAAGAAATTGCATTAACTCATCATGAAAAATGGAATGGCAGTGGTTATCCTCAGCAACTTAAAGGTAACGATATCCCATTATCTGGCCGATTAATGGCTTTAGCGGATGTTTATGACGCATTGATATCAAAACGGGTATACAAGCCTGGCTTTAGCCATGAAAAAGCCAAAGAAATTATTTTAGAAGGAAAGGGGAGTCATTTTGATCCCATGATTGTAGATTCGTTTTTAAATGTAGAAACACAATTTCAAAAGATAGCGAAAAGATATCAAGATAATTAGATAAAAAAAATCCCGATAAGCGCAATGCTATCGGGATTTTTCATAAAGGGTTTGTGTATTACTGGCTAACTACTTTATAAATAGGATCTTCTTTCACATTGATTTCAACAAGACTACCGGCTTTATTTAGTAAAGCATGGCAATCTTGGCTTAAGTGATGTAAATGCACTTTCTTACCTGCTTTTGAGTATCGCTCGGCAATGGTTTCTATCGCTTCAATTGCTGAATGATCAACAACTCGTGAAGAAGCAAAATCAATAATAATATCTTGTGGGTCATTTTCTAAATCAAATAGCTCTAGAAAGTTCGCTGCTGAACCAAAGAATATTGGGCCATTAATTTCATATACTTTAGATCCGTCTTCACTCAATGAATTCGTTGAGTAAATGTGTTTTGCGTGTTGCCATGCAAACATAAGAGCAGAAGCAACAACACCCACACCTACTGCAACAGCAAGGTCAGTAAGTACGGTTACAACCGTCACTAATACAATAACAAAGAAATCTTGTTTTGGTACTCGTCGAGCTAACTTAAAGGTGGCCCATTCAAATGTACCAATCACGACCATGAACATGACACCAACTAATGCTGCTAATGGGATCATCTCAATTAAGCCTGAAGCAAATAAGATAAAACCAAGTAGGGCAAGTGCGGCTGTAATGCCAGATAAACGACCACGACCACCTGAGTTAACGTTGATCATTGATTGGCCAATCATCGCACAGCCACCCATCGCGCCAAAGACTGAACAAGTAACGTTTGCAACGCCTTGACCAACACACTCACGGTTAGATTGACCACGAGTCCCTGTCATTTCATCAATTACTGTTAGTGTTAGTAATGATTCGATTAGACCGATAGCCGCTAAAATAAGTGCGTAAGGGAAAATGATATAAAGTGTTTCTAAAGATAATGGAACGTTAGGCACCGAAAAAGTAGGTAGAGAACCTGCCAATGTTGCCGCTTCATCACCACTCATTGTACGCAGGAAATCAACAACAGTACGAGTGTCTAAATCTAAACCTTGGACTAAACCGGTAACAACAATAATAGCAACCAGTGAAGAAGGTACTGCTGTTGTTAATTTAGGTAAGAAATGAATGATAGCCATGGTTAATGCAACAAGTCCTAGCATAAGTATCATTTCAGGGCCTTGAAGCCAATCTAAATTACCTAGAGCATCAGGGGCTTTAAACTGACCTAATTGAGCAAGGAAAATAACGATAGCAAGACCGTTTACAAATCCGATCATTACCGGATGTGGAACGATACGAATAAATTTACCTAACTTAAATAAGCCTGCGGTAATTTGCAGAAGACCGGCGAGTAAAATTGCAGCAAAAAGATATTGAACGCCGTGCATTGCGACTAAGCTAACCATTACAACAGCCATTGCACCAGTTGCACCTGAAATCATTCCTGGGCGACCACCAATAATTGAGGTAATTAAGCCAACGATGAATGCAGCGTAAAGGCCAACCATTGGGTCAACACCAGCAACAAAAGCAAAAGCAACCGCTTCAGGGACTAGAGCTAACGCAACGGTTAGCCCTGATAGAACATCATTCTTCACTGAATGATTAGAAAATTTTGGGAATTCAAACATTATTTTTAGATATCTTCTTGGTTGTTTTTCAAGCATGTATGGCGAGAATCGTACAGAAAAGCGTGATGAACTTCAATGTTTATTCAGTTTATCAATATAAAAAAAAGCAAGTCACATCGAAATGTAACTTGCTTAATTTATTGGTTATTCTTTTAAAGACTAAGGTCTAAAAAATTATAAACCTGCCGTTTTTGCCATTGCTGCACTTGCATGACCAGTAGCGGTTTGGCTACCTGCTTGCTTAGGAGCAAAGCGTTCAGTTTTAAAGGCTGCTGCAGAAACAGTGATTTCTTTAATCTCTGTCGGTCCGCTCGCTTTCGTCATACCTGAACCGGCATGTCCTTTATATTGAGGTTTTGCAACAACATTTGTTGTTTGAAGAGGTGCTTCAACTGGTGCTTCCACTTGAGCTACTGTTTCTACTACTGCGTGTTCTACAGGAATAGTCACTTCTTCTTTTATTTCCACGACTTCTTCGATAATTACTGGTGATTCTACTGGTGTAGTTTCCTCAATAACAACGACAGGCGTTTCAATAACTACATTTTCAATAATGGTTACTGGAGTCGCTTCAATTACAACGGCTTCCACAGCAACATAAGGAAGTAATACTTTACCCATTGCCATTTCAGGGAATGCAACACCACCAACTTGGGCTTTTACAGCATTAGTTTGAGCTGCTTTATCTTGTGCATTTTGGGTGTCGTTATCAACAAATTTATCTTGTTGTTGATTCGCTTTTGCTAGTTCTAATGTTTTAGCAAAGTCTGGCCATACTTTACCCATTGCCATCTCAGGAGAATAAACACCTGAGTAAAGGCGAGCAGGGTTCACTGGACGACGATCACGACGACGACGGCGCTGGCCACTTGCACGTAAATGACGAGGTGAACGACGATTACGACGCTGACCTTCTTTACGTTCTGTGTTTTCTGCATTTGTCTCAGTCGTTGCGGTATCTTGTACTTCTAGCGTTTCTACTGCATCAACAGGTTGAGCAATAGGAGCGACAAGTACTTCTTCAGCTTCAACTGCTTTACCTGTACGAACTTTTTTCTGTAACTGACGACGTTGACGACGTTGTTTAACTTGAACGCTTTTCTCACGTTTTTCGTTTGTCTTCTCAGTTGCCTGCACTTGTTGTTCAGGAGATAGTTGTGCTTCAGCGGCTAATTGTTGACCTTGCTCAGCAATTTCTTTACGAACTTTAGGTTGCTTAGCTGGTTTGTTTTCAACAGGTTTAACTTGAGCTGGAGCTGGAGCTTGGGCTGCTAAAGGTGCTGCCGCAGCGGCTTCATCTTGTTTTTTACCACGACGATTATCGTTACGCGTGTCATTACGACGGTTGCTGTTACGATTATTACGACCATTTTCATTACGACGGTTGTTATTACGTTGTTGATTACGGCGTTGTGGTTGAGCTGGTTTCTCTTCTTCTTCTTTTGGCTCTGATTTAGTAGGCACAGCCTCAGGCGTTGAGAAAAAGTTAGTAATAGCTGAGAAACAACGGCTGATTAGGCCTGGTTTTTCATCTTTAGCAATTACCGTTTTCGGTTCAGCTATTTTTTCTTCTGGAGCTTTAGACATTGGCGCTGCTTGTGTCGGAGCACTGAAACCTTGAAGAACTGGTTCTTCACGTTTCTTCGGTGCAGAATACATTGCAGGCGTTTCTTTGGCTTCAGCTTCACGTAATGCTTCTAAATTCTTAGGAAGAAGATAAGACAGCATTTCTTGTTCTTCACCTTCACGGATACGGACCACTTCGAAGTGTGGTGTTTCCATGTCAGAGTTAGGAACAATAATAACGCGTACATTATGGAATTTTTCAATGTGTTGAACTGAACGGCGTTTCTCATTCAATAAGTAAGAAGCGATAGCGACAGGAACAACAGCAAGAACTTGAGTTGTATTGTCTTTTAAAGATTCTTCTTCGATTAAACGAAGTACTGAAAGCGCTAGAGATTCATTATCACGAACCACACCAGTACCCGTACAGCGAGGACAGATATGGTGACTTGCTTCTGCTAAAGATGGACTTAAGCGTTGGCGAGACATTTCTAATAAACCAAAGCGAGAAATACGACCGATTTGAACACGAGCACGATCCATACGAACCGCTTCACGCATACGGTTTTCTACTTCACGTTGATGACGAACTGGCGTCATGTCAATGAAATCGATAACCACTAAACCACCTAAATCACGTAGACGTAATTGACGAGCAATTTCATCGGCTGCTTCTAGGTTAGTATTTAATGCAGTTTCTTCGATATCGCCGCCTTTAGTAGCACGAGCAGAGTTGATATCAATAGAAGTTAGAGCTTCAGTAGGGTCAATAACAATTGAGCCGCCAGAAGGTAGGCGCACTTCACGATCAAAAGCTGATTCAATTTGGCTTTCAATTTGGTAGTGGCTAAACAGTGGTACTTCACCTTCATATAACTTAACTCGTGACAAAAAGTCAGGACGAATAAGTTGGATATGTTGGCGAGCACGATCGAAGATTTTAGGGCTGTCAATCAGGATTTCACCAATATCACGTCGTAAGTAATCACGAATTGCGCGAACAATTACGTTACTTTCTTGGTGTATTAGGAAAGGGGCTTGATTTGATTCAGAAGCGTGTTTAACAGCTTCCCAATGGTTTAATAGAACATTTAAGTCCCACTCAAGCTCTTCTGCTGATTTTCCAACGCCTGCTGTACGTACGATTAAGCCCATACCTTGAGGTAGTTCTAATGTACTTAGTGCCGCTTTAAGTTGTGTGCGTTCATCACCTTCGATACGACGAGAAATACCGCCAGCACGAGGGTTATTAGGCATAAGAACAAGGTAGCTACCAGCAAGAGATATAAAAGTTGTTAAAGCCGCGCCTTTGTTGCCACGCTCTTCTTTTTCAACTTGAACAATAACTTCTTGGCCTTCTTTCAAAACGTCCTTGATGTTTGGACGACCTTGATAAGTGTAACCTTGAGGGAAATATTCTTTTGCGATTTCTTTAAGGGGAAGGAAACCGTGGCGATCAGCACCGTAATCAACGAAAGCTGCTTCCAAGCTTGGTTCGATACGTGTGATACGGCCTTTATAAATATTAGCTTTCTTAGATTCGTGACCTGGGCTTTCGATATCTAAATCAAAAAGGCGCTGGCCATCAACTAATGCGACGCGCAACTCTTCCTTTTGGGTTGCGTTAATCAACATTCTTTTCATTAGGGAATACTCATTACAAATTGTCGAGCTTGTTTGTCCACATCCATTTCAAATGGTGCCAGATCCCAAGGCTGATTACATGTGCAGCCTCACGGCTGGAACTCAGGGATGCTCTAGGGCACAATCCACATCAACACAATCTATAAAATCGTGCTGATCCGCAATTATTCGCGGTCGTTAAAACATAAAAAATGGTTTAGGCATAACAAGCAAAAAAACTCAAAGCAGTGTAGATGTCTTACGCCAATTGCTGCATCACCGCATTCGAGCAGTATATTTTAGTTCTTGTTGGTGCTTTTATGCTCACCAAGGTGAAGAAATAGCCATCTGGGCTGATTTCAGAGTGCAACTATAACAGTCAGATCAAGCCTCAGCAATCTTCATTATTTGAAACTGCGGTAAAAAAGTTTTATCAAAAGGAAATATGGCAGTAGAATGGCGTTATGACTGAAGATAAACCTAAAGTGCAATTCGTCGAAATAGATGACGATTTTGCAGGGCAACGAATCGATAACTATCTTCTTGCCCGCTTAAAAAATGTACCAAAAAGTATGATTTACCGAATTGTCCGTAAAGGTGAAGTTCGTGTAAATAAAAAACGCATCAAACCAGAGTATAAAATTCAAGAGGGGGATATAGTTCGAATTCCTCCAGTGAAGTTACCTGAATCAACGGCTGTAGAGCTACCTAGTGTTAAATTAGCCAAAGTATCTGAACTCGAGAATTGCATCATATATGAAGATGATCACCTTCTTATTTTGAATAAACCTTCTGGTACCGCTGTTCATGGTGGCAGTGGCTTGAAGTTTGGAGCAATCGAAGCGTTACGAGCGTTACGCCCTGATGCACGCTATTTAGAATTAGTGCATCGAATTGATAGAGATACGTCTGGTATTCTTTTAATTGCAAAAAAACGTTCGGCTTTACGTCGATTACAAGAACAATTCAGAAATAAAACCGTTCAAAAATATTATTTTGCTTTGGTTATGGGGCATTGGAAGAGCACATGTAAAGTGGTTAATGTTCCTTTGCTTAAAAACGAAGTGAACAGCATTGTACGTGTTAATCCAAATGGTAAGCCTTCTGAAACTCGTTTTAAAATTTTAGAAAAGTTTGAGCAAGCGACATTAATTCAGGCAAGCCCAATTACAGGCCGTACTCATCAAATTCGTGTACATGCTCAACATGCTGGTCACCCAATTGGTTGGGATGATCGTTATGGCGATAGACGATTTGATGCCTATACGGCTCAATTTGGTCTTGATCGACTTTTCTTACATGCAGCGAATATTAAATTTACTCACCCAAGTACTGAAGAGTTGATGGATATTAGCGCGCCGATGGAAAAACGATTAGAAAGAGTATTAACCAGTTTACGCACGACAAAGTAATCTTTTAATATATCACTCGATTTTGCGATAAGTGTTGTTACAAACACTTATCGCTTTTTTATGCGTGCTATCTTTCACTATAATACGGTAAAATTTTGACGTTCTAGCATATCAATGAGTGATATAAGAGGAAGGCCAATTAGCGCGTTAGGGTCTTTACCTTCTAATTTATCAAACAAAGCAATTCCTAATCCCTCGCATTTAAAACTACCCGCACAATACAGTGGCATTTCTTTATTAACATAGTTTTGAATTTGCTTTGTGGTTAGTTGACGAAAATGAACGTGGAACTCTTCACAGACGGTTTCTGCTATCATTGTTGTTGTATTTAATAATGATAAACCAGTATAAAACGTTATTATTTGACCACTGGCTGCCTGTAATTGCTGAATTGCATTTTCTTGTGTTAATGGTTTCCCTATAATTTGATTGTTGATCACGCACACTTGGTCGGATCCTATGATCAAGTAATTAGGATCTTTTATATTGCAAGAAAGGGCTTTTTGTTCGGCCAATCGAGTGACTAAGGCTATAGGTGATTCATTTTCCAATGGTGTTTCATCACAGTTGGGTGAAATAGCATCAAAAGGGACTTGGATCTTCTCTAAGATCGAGCGACGAAAAGGCGATGTTGAGGCTAGAATGAGTTTTGGTTGCATAATGGGTTCTTCTTCTTTAAATTTTCGTTTATTATTAGTAACTCTGCTGAAATAGCAACTGGGAAGAAAAAAAGCATAATTTTTGCCATTTTTCTTTGACTCGAAGGCTTTAGAAAGATAAGATGCGCGCCCTATGCAAAAGGTAAAATTACCACGAACAGTTGATGCAATCCAAAACGCTCAACGAAGATTAGACTACGATGGAATCATCCAATCTGATATTTTAAAGCGTTTGGTTGAATCTACTGTAGATGTGAAAAGTGATGCTGAAGTCACAATGTCGTTTAAAGTTGACGAACAACGATTAGCCGTTATCTCTGGTAAAGCTAACGTCGATGTATTGTTGGAATGTCAACGCTGTAATAAAAATTTTGAACATCACCTAAATGTATCATTTACGTGTACGCCTTTTTTAAGCGAAGAAAAGGCAGCTCTTATTCCTGAGGAATATGAGCTTGTAGATTTAAATGAAGTAGGTGAAGTTGATCTCGTTGAGTTGGTAACTGACGAGTTTATTCTAGCGTTGCCGCAAGTCGCTATGCATGACATTAAAGATTGTCAGGTCAAATCTAACAATTTGGTATTTGGCGAACTTCCTGAAGAGGAAGAGAAACCGAATCCGTTTGATGTTTTAAAATCTTTAAAACAACAGTAATTGAGGAGTAGGGTCCATGGCCGTACAAAAGAGCAAGAAATCACGTTCAATGCGTGGCATGCGTCGTTCACATGATGCACTAACTACAATGGCATTGTCTGTAGACCCAACTAGTGGCGAAACTCACCTTCGTCATAATGTTACAGCTGACGGTTTTTACCGTGGCCGCAAGGTAATCAACAAGTAAGGTTGACGCTTTGCAGCAGCTAACCATTGCAATTGATGCGATGGGAGGGGACTTCGGTCCCCAAGTTACAGTGCCTGCCGTCGTGCAGGCATTGTCGCAATTCCCTGAGCTAAAAGTTACTGTCGTTGGAGATCGTGATGCGATTTCTACACAATTAACTCATCTGAATTATACTCTAAATCCCCGGTTTTCTATTGTTCATAGCGATAGCGTTATAGGCAATAACACACAACCTTCAAAAGCACTCCGTCATAGTCGTGGCAGCTCAATGCGTATGGCTCTGGATCTTGTTGCTAGTAAAGACGTTGATGCTTGTATTAGTGCTGGTAATACCGGTGCATTGATGGGGTTATCTCGCTTTACATTAAAACTTCTTCCTGGCGTTGAACGCCCTGCATTAATAAGTCCGTTACCAACAAAAAACAATCAGCGTACTTGGATGCTTGATCTTGGCGCGAATGTCTCTTGCGATGCAGAAACATTGTTCCAATTTGCCGTTATGGGCTCTGAGTTAGCTGAACAAAGCATTGGACGAAAAGCCAAAGTTGCGTTATTAAATATTGGCGAAGAAGAAATTAAAGGCAACGATCAAATTAAGCGTTGTGCGGAAATGTTGAATCAATGTCAAGATATCGAGTTTATCGGCTATATTGAAGGTGATAAACTTTATCAAGGCATTGCTGATGTAGTAGTGTGTGATGGCTTTGTCGGAAATGTGTGTTTAAAAACCAGTGAAGGTGTCGCACATTTATTTTTAGATCAACTTAAATCACAGCTTTTAACGTCGAAATTCAAACAAATTCTAGCGAAATGGCTCTTTGGTGATGTCATTTCTAGCTTAAAAGGGTTGAACCCCGACCAGTATAACGGCGCAAGTCTGATAGGATTGCGCGGCATTGTTGTAAAAAGTCATGGAAGTGCAGATATATCTGCCTTTAACAATGCCATCAAGGAAGCGGTTCATGAGATCAAGCGTCAAATACCTAATCGTATTAGTGACCGCTTGGAGGCAGTTTTACTCGAGAGGCATTATTAGTCTTCATGTATAGCAAAATTTTAGGTACTGGTAGCTATTTACCAGCACAAGTTCGCACTAACGCGGACTTAGAAAAAATGGTCGATACTAGTGATGAGTGGATTCTAGCTCGTACAGGTATTAGTGAGCGTCGTATTGCTGGTGAAGGCGAATCAGTTGCTACTATGGGGCATCTTGCTTCTGTTAAAGCAATTGAAATGGCTGGAATTGATAAGAATGATATTGATCTGATTATCCTAGCTACAAGTACGCCAACGTATTCATTTCCGTCTTCCGCATGTGAAGTTCAAGGGTTATTAGAGATCCAAGGCTGCCCAGCTTTTGATCTATCTGCCGCTTGTTCTGGTTTTGTTTATGCTTTAAGTGTTGCAGATCAACATATTAAAACAGGCATGGCAAAGAATGTTTTAGTGATCGGCTCTGATGCTGTATCACACACATGTGATCCTACCGATCGTTCTACCGTTATCTTATTTGGTGATGGTGCGGGTGCGGTTGTTGTTGGTCAAAGTGAAGAGCCTGGAATTATTTCTACTCATCTTCATGCTGATGGTAAATTTGGTGAGTTGCTTTCATTGCCAGTTCCTTCACGTCGTAATGAAGAAGCTGATAAGTGGTTGTACATGGCCGGTAACGAAGTGTTCAAAGTTGCCGTTACGCAGCTTTCTAATTTGGTGAAGGAAACCCTTCATAAAAACCAAATGGACAAATCGGAACTTGATTGGTTAGTACCACACCAAGCTAATTTACGAATTATTAAAGCAACTGCAAAAAAACTGTCGATGTCGATGGATCAAGTTGTTGTTACTTTAGATCGTCATGGTAATACTTCAGCAGCGACAGTTCCGACTGCGTTAGATGAAGCAGTACGTGACGGCCGAATCAAACGAGGCCAAACCTTATTGCTTGAAGCATTCGGTGGTGGCTTTACGTGGGGCTCTGCGCTCGTTAAATTTTAGTTTGATTGTTGGGATGTCATCCCACTTTCTTTCTTTGTTTATTTAAAGGAAATAATACCCATGAGCAATTTTGCTATCGTTTTTCCAGGCCAAGGCTCACAAGCTGTAGGCATGCTTGCTGAATTAGGTGAGCAACATGAAGTGGTAACACAAACTTTTGCAGAAGCATCTGAAGCATTAGGTTATGACTTATGGTCTTTGGTTCAAAATGGTCCAGCTGAAGATTTAAATCAAACATTTCGCACTCAGCCAGCATTATTAGCAACCTCTGTTGCATTATGGCGTGTGTGGCAAGAACAAGGCTTAGCACAACCAAGTGTTTTAGCTGGTCATAGTCTTGGTGAGTATTCTGCTCTTGTCTGTGCTGGTGTTATTGACTTTAAAGAAGCGATAAAATTAGTTGAACTACGTGGTCAATTAATGCAAGAAGCGGTTCCTGCGGGGGTTGGTGCTATGTTTGCTATCATCGGCTTAGACAATGATTCTATTGCTAAAGCATGTGAAGATGCAGCACAAGATGAAGTCGTTTCTCCTGTTAACTTTAATTCTCCAGGTCAAGTTGTTATTGCGGGCAATAAAGATGCTGTTGAGCGTGCCGGTGTATTGTGTAAAGAAGCGGGCGCTAAGCGAGCACTTCCTCTACCAGTATCAGTGCCTTCTCATTGTGCATTAATGAAACCTGCAGCTGATAAATTAGCCGTTGCGTTAGAAAGCATTGAGTTCTCAACACCTGTTTTACCTGTTATTAATAACGTTGATGTTATTGCAGAGACGGATCCTGCAAAAATTAAAGACGCACTTGTTCGTCAATTATATTGTCCAGTACGTTGGACTGAAGTCGTTGAACAAATGGCTGAACAAGGTGTCGAAATGTTGTATGAAGTTGGTCCAGGTAAAGTACTTACTGGTTTAACTAAACGAATCGTAAAATCACTTAGCGCTGCAGCGGTTAATGATACCGCTTCTCTTGAAGCTGCTAAGTAATTAAAGGGAAAATTAAATGATGAATTTAGAAGGCAAAATTGCCTTAGTTACTGGCGCTAGCCGTGGTATTGGTCGTGCTATTGCTGAGCAATTAGTGTCTCGCGGTGCGACAGTTATTGGTACTGCAACTTCTGAAAATGGTGCAGCGGCAATCGGTGACTATTTAGGCGAAAATGGTAAGGGCCTTGCATTAAATGTAACTGATGCTGAGTCTATTGCTGCTGTACTTAAAACAATCAATGATGAGTTTGGTGCGATTGATATCTTAGTTAATAACGCTGGTATTACTCGTGATAACCTACTTATGCGCATGAAAGACGATGAATGGATGGATATTTTAGATACCAACCTAACGTCTATTTTCCGTTTATCTAAAGCGGTTCTTCGTGGCATGATGAAAAAACGTAATGGCCGTATTATCAACGTAGGTTCTGTTGTTGGTACTATGGGTAATGCGGGTCAAACAAACTATGCAGCTGCAAAAGCTGGTGTCATTGGTTTTACTAAATCAATGGCACGTGAAGTCGCTTCTCGTGGTATAACCGTGAATACTGTTGCTCCTGGTTTTATCGAAACTGATATGACAAAAGCCTTGAATGATGAGCAACGAGCTGCAACACTATCATCTGTACCTGCGGGTCGTTTAGGTGACCCTAAAGAAATCGCTGCTGCGGTTGTCTTTTTAGCGTCCCCAGAAGCCGCTTATATCACGGGCGAAACTTTGCACGTGAATGGCGGCATGTACATGGTTTAATTTATAAAGTTGGCTTGAGAGTGACTTAAGTCAATTTTGGGTTAAAATTGCACTAAAAATCACGAATTTCGTGGTTTGACCAGCAATCTTAGCCTTGCAACTTTCTTATTAATGAATAAAATACAGCAAGTATCGCAAATCAGCGAAATCTGTAATTAGGAAAATAAAATGAGCAATCTTGAAGAACGCGTAAAGAAAATCATCATTGAGCAACTAGGTGTTGATGAAGCTGAAGTTAAAAACGAATCATCATTTGTTGACGACCTAGGCGCAGATTCACTAGATACAGTTGAACTAGTTATGGCTCTAGAAGAAGAGTTTGACACTGAGATTCCAGATGAAGAAGCTGAGAAAATCACTACTGTTCAAGCTGCTATCGACTACGTAACTAGCGCACAGTAAGAAATACCCTCCAGGCGGTCACTCTTGACCGCCTGAGTTTTTTTATACGCTACAATCCCTATCTAATTCAATTAATTCCGGAGAAATATATCGTGTCCAAACGTCGTGTAGTAGTTACAGGCATGGGTATGCTAACACCGGTGGGTAACACTGTTGAAGCAGCCTGGAAAGCGCTGTTAGCAGGCCAAAGTGGTATCGTTAATATCGAGCACTTTGATACCACTGAGTTTACGACTCGTTTTGCAGGTCTCGTTAAAGACTTTAATGCTGAAGAGTACATGTCTAAGAAAGACGCTCGTAAAATGGATTTATTCATCCAATACGGTGTGGCTGCTGGCATTCAGGCATTAGATGACTCGGGTTTTAAAGTTACTGAAGAAAATGCACACCGCATTGGTGCTGCTATTGGTTCAGGTATTGGTGGTCTTGGCTTAATTGAAGCCGGTCACAAAGCCTTTACTGCAAAAGGTCCTCGTAAGATCAGCCCGTTTTTCGTGCCTTCAACTATCGTAAATATGATTTCTGGTCATATGTCGATCATGCGCGGTCTACGTGGTCCTAATATCGCAATTTCAACGGCTTGTACGACAGGTCTTCATAATATTGGTCATGCTGCACGTATGATAGCTTATGGTGATGCTGACGCAATGCTAGCGGGTGGTGCAGAAAAAGCATCAACAGAGCTAGGTATGGGCGGTTTCGGTGCAGCTAAAGCACTGTCTACAAATAATGAGAATCCACAAGCGGCTTCACGCCCATGGGATAAGAACCGTGATGGTTTTGTTCTAGGTGATGGCGCAGGTATGATGGTTCTTGAAGAGTATGAACACGCAAAAGCGCGTGGTGCTAAAATCTACGCTGAATTAGTCGGTTTTGGTATGAGCGGCGATGCTTACCATATGACTTCTCCTACTCCAGATGGTTCTGGTGGTGCGTTAGCTATGGAAGCGGCAATGCGTGATGCAAATGTAACGGGTGAACAAATCGGTTATGTTAACGCGCATGGTACATCAACACCTGCGGGTGATGTTGCTGAAATCAAAGGCATCAAACGTGCTTTAGGTGAAGAAGGTTCTAAGAAAGTATTAGTGTCATCAACAAAATCAATGACAGGTCACCTATTAGGTGCTGCGGGTTCTGTTGAAGCGATTATTACTGTTATGTCTTTGATTGATCAAATAGCGCCACCAACGATTAATCTTGATGATCCTGAAGAAGGTTTAGACATTGATCTTGTTCCGCATACTGCTCGTAAAGTTGAGATGGAATACGCTATTTGTAATTCATTCGGCTTTGGTGGTACAAACGGCACATTAATATTTAAGAAAATGTAATAACTTGTTTGTGAGGCTTAATTAGTTTCACTCAGTTAGTTATACTAGAAAGCGGCTTGATATTATATCAAGCCGCTTTTTTCTGTTTGGAGTACTGTATGTATTGGGTTAACGGGGTAGTTACGGATTCATTACCACTCACTGATCGTAGTATTCAATATGGTGATGGTTCTTTTACGACCATGAAAGTTGAGCGGGGGAGAGTCCGTTTATGGGACTTGCACTTAGCTCGTTTAAAAGAAGCGTCAAAACGATTAGATATCAAGATTGAAGATTGGCTCCTTCTTGAAACGCAAATTGAATCTTGCGCCCATGAACTTCAAGATGGTGGCATTAAGATACTGATCAGCCGAGGGAGTGGTGGACGAGGTTATTCTCCTGAGGGCTGCCATGATACACAAATTATTGTGTCGACTTTTTCTTATCCAACGTATTATCAGAATTGGAAAGAAGGCGGTATTAGTTTGATGCTTTGCGAAACCCAGTTAGGGTTGTCACCATTACTTGCAGGTATGAAGCATACAAACCGATTAGAACAAGTTTTGATTAAGAAAGAAATCGCAAAAACAATGTATCTTGATGGCGTGGTTCTTGATCTTAATAACAAAGTTATAGAGACTTCAATAGGCAATATTTTTTGGGTGAAGGGTGATAATATTTACACCCCTAATTTATCAAACTCTGGTGTTGAAGGTGTGATGAAAGCACACATTTATGCATTGGCTAATTTACATGGGCTAACGTTGTTCGAAACATCAATTTATGTAGACGAACTATGCATGGCCGATGAAGTTTTTATTAGTAATTCATTATTTGAAATAGTGCCAATTAATGCAATTGGCAATACGACTTTTGACAGTCATAAGTTGTCTCATTGGTTTCAGGAGAAATTGTACTCGTGCTAAAGAAATTTTTATTCCTTATTTTAATTATCATCATTGGATCTGTAGGTTTTGGATTTTGGAGCTATCAACAAGCAATTAAATTTACAGAGCAACCAGTTTTATTAGAAAAAGCCCAACTAATTGAAGTAAAACCAGGTACAAGCTACCGTAAGTTGATTCGTGAATTTGAAGAGAATAAATGGGTATCGAATACTAAATGGGCTCGTTTTACTCATAAAATATCACCAGAATTGACTGAAATTAAAGCGGGTACTTATTGGATTGAACCTAATCAATCACTTGCTTCGGTTTTGACACAGCTAAAAACAGGTAAAGAGCATCAATTTTCGATTACTTTTGTTGAAGGTAGCCGTTTTTCTGAGTGGCAAGCGCAATTAGAACAAGCCCCTTATTTAAAGCATGAGTTAAGCGGGTTATCTGAAAAAGAAGTGGCCAATAAATTGGGCATTGATCGCGCGAAGGTTGAAGGATTATTTCTGGCTGAGACATACCATTATACTGCGGGTATGAGTGATTTTGATATTTTAGCTCGCTCTCATAAAGCATTGGTCACGGTATTAAACGAAGAATGGCAGACTAAATCGGTAAATCTACCTTTAAAATCCTCTTATGAAGCATTGATTTTGGCCTCTATTATAGAAAAAGAAACGGCCATTGATTCAGAAAGAGAACGTGTTTCATCTGTATTTGTTAACCGTTTGAAACGTGGAATGCGCTTACAAACAGATCCTACTGTAATTTATGGTATGGGTGACAAGTATGATGGCAATATTCGTAAAAAAGATTTACGTACCCCAACTGCTTACAATACGTATACCATTAATGGATTACCGCCAACGCCGATTGCAATGGCTGGCCCTGCATCAATTAAAGCAGCATTACATCCGGAAACGAGCCGGTATCTTTATTTTGTTGCGGATGGAACGGGTGGTCATAAATTCACTAAATCATTAGTTGAGCATAACAAAGCAGTTAGAGCTTACTTAAGAACCTTAAGAAATTAATTATGTCTAAATTTATTGTTATTGAAGGCCTTGAAGGCGCGGGTAAAAGCACCGCAATTAAGAACGTATTAGCAACACTGGCTAAGCATGGAATTACAGCACCAGTGACGACAAGAGAGCCTGGTGGAACGCCGTTAGCAGAAAAAATGCGCGAACTAGTAAAGCAAGGCCATCCTGATGAGCCATTAACGGATATGGCCGAGTTATTACTATTGTATGCAGCACGAGCTCAGTTAGTTGGTAATGTTATTAAACCCGCTTTAGCCGCAGGTAATTGGGTGGTTGGCGATCGTCATGATCTGTCATCTCAGGCTTATCAAGGCGGTGGTCGTGGTTTTGACCGTGAGTTAATGGCGACCATGAAAAGAACAGTACTTGGTGATTTTACACCAGACTTAACT
This sequence comes from Aliivibrio sp. SR45-2, assembly GCF_963890165.1. NCBI lineage: Bacteria > Pseudomonadati > Pseudomonadota > Gammaproteobacteria > Vibrionales > Vibrionaceae > Aliivibrio > Aliivibrio sp. SR45-2. The sequence continues at coordinate 32,765 of NZ_CAWPRC010000144.1, forward strand.
ATCTATATGGATATTGATCCGAAGTTAGGGTTACAGCGTGCTTCTGCTCGTGGTGAGCTAGATAGAATCGAACAAATGAAACTGGATTTTTTTGAACGCAGTCGTGAACGTTATTTAGAATTGGCTAATAATGACGAAAGTATTATAACCATTGATGCAGGACAAGACTTAGATACGGTAACAGCATCGATTATTGCAGCTTTAGAAATATGGTTAGCGACGAATGGCAACTAAACTCTATCCTTGGCAGAAAGAGGTTTGGTCGCAATGGCAACAATTGATTGAAAATGATCGATTGCCACACGCCATTTTATGCGCCATGCCTGATGGCGTTGGTCGAGACCGCCTTGCTCAATATTTTGCTGATACGCTAGTTTGCTTGACACAAGGAATAGAACCTTGTGGTTTTTGCCATAGCTGTGGATTACTTGAATCAGGTAATCATCCTGATTTGCATTGGATCAGACCTGAAGTTGAAGGGAAATCTATCTCTGTCGATCAAATTAGGCAGTGTAATCAATGGGCTTTAGAATCATCTCAATTTAATGCAAAACGCGTTATTATTATTGATCCTGCCGAAAAAATGACAGAATCTGCCGCGAATGCTTTATTAAAGACATTAGAAGCGCCACCAAAGAACTGCCATTTTGTTTTACTTGCTAGTTCACCGCACAAGCTATTACCGACGGTTCGGAGTCGATGTCAGGTCTGGCATCAACCAAGTATTCCTGCCCCTATTATCCGCGATTGGTTAATGGAGACTGAACAATTAGATGTGACGCAACAATCAATTATAATAAATGCCTATTCTCCGTTACTTGTTCGTGGTTATTATCAGGAAAAAAAAGTCTCCCTGCATAAACAACTACTTGCCGAATTCACAGTTTATGCGGATTCTTACTTTTCCAATATTTCAGGAATATTACCTTTGTTGGTTAAATTAGGGGATGAAGGCCTATGTTGGTTAAGTTATTTATTGTCTGACATACAAAAAGTACAGCTAGGAGTTGGCACTAACTTAGTGCATTGTGATGAACTTACTTACGTTCAAAAACATGCAATTAAGCTCAACGCTGATTTAGTATACAAACAATATTTATCATTAAATGAGTTGCGACAACAGTTAAATAGTCATCCTGGATTGAATAAAGAATTATTAATTACTCAATGGTTATTTGAGTTTATTGGAGCGTAATGTGTTAATTGATTCACACTGTCACCTTGATAAATTAAATTATGATGATCTGCATGTTAGTGTCGGTGATGTTATAGAAAAAGCAAAACAACGTGGGGTTAGTCAGTTTTTAACGGTAGGCGTTACGCTTGATGCTTTTCCAAATATGATGGAAATGATTGAAGACCATCCAGAAGTTCATGCTTCTTGTGGCATCCACCCACTTGATGTTGAATCTAATTTCGACTTAGCGCTTTTCCGTGAGTACGCATCAAATAAAAGAGTGATTGCGATTGGTGAAACAGGGCTTGATTACTTTTATCAGCCAGAAACAGCAGAAAGACAGCGTGACTTGTTTACCCAACAAGTAGATGTTGCTGTTGAATATAATAAACCTCTTATTATCCATACTCGCCAAGCAAGAGAAGACACATTAGCAATTTTAAAAAATGGTCATGCAGAAAAGTGTGGTGGGGTGATACATTGTTTTACTGAAGATTGGGCATTTGCTCAAGCGGCAATTGAACTTGGATTTTATATCTCTATTTCTGGGATTGTTACTTTTAATAAAGCTTCTGAATTAAAAGATATAGTGCGTCGCTTACCTCTGGATAGGTTATTAGTTGAAACGGATTCTCCGTATTTAGCACCGGTACCTTACCGTGGTAAAGAGAACCAACCTGCCTATGTGAAAGAAGTCGCAGAGTATATTGCGTTGTTAAAATCGACTTCAGTTGAAGAAGTTGCGGAAAACACGACAAATAATTTTAAAAATCTTTTTTTGAATCGATAAATAGCATTTGTTGATAAAGCAATCAAAAGGGAGGAGATTACCTCTCTTTTTTTTGGTTAATTGATTTAATACAGGTTTATGTAACTATTTTACTAAGTAAACGTTTTCGTTAGATGCTTATTTACCCGATCTATTTTTGTTGCTAAAAATAACATTCCACTTTATGAGAATATTATCAATAATTGTTATTTTTCAATATGATAGAGTAAAGTCGACTTTTATGTGCAACTTTTATAAAGGCTTGCTTTTGTGATCACTGCAGGGTTTTAAAACAATAAATGAAAACATGCTAGAAAGTGTTTTTACATAGGTCTATATTTAGCGACAGTTTGATTATAGATACGAATACTTACAATTTGTTGATTACATAAGGCAAGGGGGATATTGCCGTAATGAGTAAGTAAGTAGGGTTCTTTATAATTGTATTTATAAATATTAGGAGCAAAACATGTTTAAAAACCTTTTTGCCAGTTTACAGAAAGTTGGTAAGGCACTTATGTTGCCAGTATCAGTTCTTCCTGTTGCTGGTATTCTTTTAGGAGTTGGTGCAGCCAACTTTAGTTTCCTTCCAGAAGTTGTTTCTCATTTAATGGAACAAGCTGGTGGTTCAGTATTCGGCCAAATGGCACTACTCTTTGCAGTTGGTGTTGCTCTTGGTTTCACAAACAATGACGGTGTAGCGGGTCTTTCTGCTATCGTTGGTTATGGCATCATGACAGCAACACTAGGCGTAATGGCTGAAGTGATGGGTGTTGATGGCATCGAAACGGGTGTTCTTGGTGGTATCCTTGCGGGTGGTGTTGCTGGTTGGGCATTTAATCGTTTTTACCGTATTCAACTTCCTGAATATTTAGGCTTCTTTGCTGGTAAACGTGCAGTACCTATCATTACTGGTTTTGTATCAATTGCGTTAGGTGTGATTTTATCTGTTATCTGGCCACCAATTGGTTCAGTAATTGCGTCTTTCTCTGATTGGGCTGCTCATCAGAACCCAGTAGCTGCTTTTGGTATCTACGGTGTTGTTGAACGTTCTCTAATTCCTTTTGGTTTACACCATATCTGGAACGTACCATTCTTCTATGAAGCGGGTTCTTGTGTAAATAATGCGGGTGAACAAGTTCACGGTATTATGACTTGTTTCCTAACCGCTGATGATGCGTCTCGTGCTGCGGGTAATGGCTTCGGTCAACTTGCTGGTGGTTACTTGTTTAAAATGTTCGGTCTTCCTGCTGCTGCAATCGCGATTGCACATTCAGCGAAACCTGAAAACCGTGCAAAAGTAATGGGTATCATGGCATCTGCTGCGTTAACTTCATTCCTTACTGGTATTACAGAACCGATTGAATTTGCATTCTTATTTGTTGCTCCTGTTCTTTATGCTATTCACGCAGCTCTTGCTGGCGTGGCATACATGCTGACTAACGCATTAGGTATTGTTCACGGTCACACATTCTCAAATGGTTTCATTGACTTCATTGTTCAATCTCCACATGCTGAGAAAATGCCTCTTCTAATTGGCTTAGGTCTTGTTTACGCTGCTGTTTACTACATCGTATTCCGCTTTGTAATTAAAGCAATGAACCTTAAAACGCCAGGTCGTGAAGATGAAGATGACAATGCAGCGCCAGCAGTAACTGGTACTGAATTGGCTGGTGAACTTGTTGCTGCCTTTGGTGGTAAAGAGAACATCACAAACTTAGATGCTTGTATTACTCGCTTACGTGTTTCTGTAGCAAGTGTAGAAGCGGTAAACCAAGACAGACTGAAACAACTAGGTGCAGCAGGCGTTGTTGTTGCTGGTTCTGGTGTTCAGGCAATCTTTGGTACTAAATCAGATAACTTGAAAACAGACATGAATGAATGGATTAGCCATAACTAATTCCTGATTTTATGAATGAAAAAAGGAGACTTTCGAGTCTCCTTTTTTATTGCCAGTCTAAAGAGTACGGTCTTTATTTTGAGGGAAACTGACTTCATGCTGTGAGTCTAACCAAGTCGGGTATTTTGTCATAATGGAAAGGAATAAGTGTGACTCTATAAAGTGATTAAGCCACTGTCGAGTAAGCGCATAGTTACTTTGTTTGAACCATTGAATATCCACAAAAGCAAACTGTCTAATAAATGGTAAAATGGCAATATCTGCAAAGCTGTATTGTTCATTAAACAGCATTGTTGATTTTGATAATCGACTCTCTATCTTTTCCAAGAATATCTCTCCTTGTTCGCGATAATAGACGTCGGAATGCTCAGGGTAGCGATCTGAATATTTGTATTTATCTAACCATCCTTTGAATTCATGGTCATTCTCTTGAATTAAAAGATGCATCTCTTCTGTGGAATTAATAAGAAGCTCTGAGTCGATTAAAGCCCACTTCATAATATCCAAACTTTCATCTATAACACAGCCATTATCTTTAACTAAAACAGGCACCGTTCCTTTAGAGGACGCTATAAGTAGGGCTTCTGGTTTATGCTTTAATTCTATCTCCCGTAGCATCACGGTACGATGAGAGAGCGAAAGACTTAATCGAGCGCGCATTGCATAAGGACAGCGTCGAAATGAATAAAGTATTGTCATGAATTTACACCTTAGGGGAAATAAAAAAGCAGATCCGAAGATCTGCTTTATATTACTATTGTTTAGGACTGAGGTTATTCACTTTTCATCGCTTTACGAATACAGATGGCAGCGCCACCCCAAGTAATTCCTAAACCAATAACCATCATAATAATTGCACCAGTTGTCATATTAAGCTTCCTTACTTGTTTTATTAATAACAATCCCAACAACTAACATTGCAGCGATAAGACCCCAACCAAGGATCAGTAGATCTGATTGTGCATAACCACCGTAACCATCTGTAATCGTATTTACAATATTAGTTCCAAGGATAACGATTAAGAATGCAGGGCTAATAAAGCGGAGGCAGATTTCAAACCATTTACCTATTGTAAATTCAGATATTGCATTTACATGCTTACGAATATCAGTAAGTTTAACTAACCACCCCATAATAATGAGTTCAAGTAAGCAACTTGCAAGTAGAGCGATGTTATTAATAAAGTAATCGACTAGGTCAAGTAATAACAGACCACCATTGGTTGCAAATGCCATTGATACAACTAAACCTGTACCACAAACAACAGACGCTGCTTTTTTACGTGACCAGTTTAACTTATCAATAAAGGCAGAAGTCACGGCCTCAATAATAGAAATATGAGAGCTGAGTCCTGCCACAACAAGAGCAAGGAAAAACAGAGGACCTAAAATATAAGGAGCAGGTAATAAGTTAATGGCAGCAGGGATAGTTACAAAGGCAAGACCCACACCAGCACTCACAACTTCTGTTAATGGTTTCCCTTGTTCTTGGGCCATATTGCCTAAGATAGAGAAGATTAAGATACCAGCAATAATAGAAAAACCACAGTTGATCAATACGGTCATGAAAGCATTGTTATTTATGTCTGATTTCTCAGGTAAGTAACTTGAATAAGCTAACATGATTGCAAAACCAACACTTAATGTGAAAAATATTTGTCCATAAGCCGCTGACCATACTTTAGGGTCGGTTATTTTGCTGAAATCAGGTTGGAATAGATAGTTAAGACCATCTAATGCGCCCGGTAAGAAGACCATACGTCCAATAAGTGCGATAACCATGATAAAGAGTAAAGGCATCATGATTTTACTTGCTCGTTCAATACCGCTCTTAACACCGCCAAAAATAGCGGCGAAGGTAATCGCCCAAGCAATCAGCATTGGAATTGCTATATGCCATTGAATGCTACCTAGTTTGCTTGGGGAGTTATCACCTAGTTGTAGGTATTCACCAAAGAAAAAGGCATTCGTGTCTTGTCCCCAACTTTGTGAAAAAGACATACTGAAGTAAGAGATAGCCCAACCAATAACGGCCACGTAATAAACGGCGATTACCGCTGCGATTAATACTTGGAACCAACCAAGCCATTCATATTTTTGATTTAATTTTGCAAAGGCACGAGGTGCAGAACCTCTGTATTTATGACCCATACCAAATTCCATTATCATAAATGGAATACCTGCAGTTAGCATAGCAAATAGATAAGGAATAAAGAAAGCACCACCACCATTTTCATAAGCCATATATGGAAAACGCCAAATATTACCTAATCCGATAGCAGAACCTACTGCGGCAAGAATAAATCCTGCTCGAGAACCCCATTGTTCACGCTTCATAAAACACTCCTTTAAAAAACTTTTCCCTGAGAATTGAAGCTTGTTTAGTATCATTCTCTATTAAATTTGAAATAAATTTGCTCAAACTAGATGGATTAGCTAAGCATTACAGGCAGATTACCTATTAATACTTGTTAAGGCAATATGAATAAAAGGTAGTGCAATTTGTATTAAATAGTCGATTATGCTGATTTTTTGATTATAACTAGAGTATGGTTTTATCGGGGGGAATGTATATAAAGTTTACTATTGTTAATTAATGGTTAAATAATTGATTGTGTTTTTTTATAAAAAAGTCCAAATGATGGGAAAATAAGCATTTCATTTTAAATTAATGAAAATGAAATGCTTAATAGTCGAAGTATTGTGTTTTTCTAATTGTTAGAAATTGAAACGAAAGCCTACGTTAGCTTGAAATTGGTTCACCCAATCACTTTCGTATTTTATTACACAAGAGCTGCTTGTTGAGTTTGAAGCGCAGGTGCTATCAACACTACTATTCATCGAAGTCCCTAACCAGCGGCCCTCGAACTGCAATGCAAAATGATCCGTAAAATGGTATTGCAAACCAGCAAATGCGCCTGCGGAAAAGTGAAGACTGTCATCAACCCAATCAACGTCAGAGTAAGTTGTACCAATACTTAACCCTAAGAAAGAGCTTAGATTATGTGTTAATTGATAATCTAAAGCGCTTTGAAAATGTAAATATTGAAGTTTTGATTTGAGGTTTACACCATCAACATCATTAGTTTGATTGCTATAAAACAAGCCAATTCGACCTAAATCATAATCGGTCTCAATACTTAATGAATAAGCGGTATCTGCTTTTAAATCGAGAATGTCATCATTAACGGTTTCAACTTCACCGCCAGAAGCGTAGCCAATGGAAGGCGTGATATAGATCTGAGAAAAGGCAGAAAGTGGCGTAAAAGCTAATAGTGTAAATAATGTTAATCGATTCATGTGTTCCCCTAGAATTCCATTTCATAGAAGTGATTATTATGCTGATATTGTGACTCTAATACCAACTTGATTGATTAACTGTGTCTATTCCTTGAACACACTTCAAATTGGTGTTAATTTTTTGTTACAAATAAATGGCAAGGAGCTATTATGGATCGTGATTTTAAATTCGCACTTATTACTACTGTCGCTGTATTTTCAGGCCTAGCATTTTTTGGAACGTTAGTTCTAACAGCCTAGAATGATGAATAGAATAAAAAAAGAGTAATAAAGTTTAATCTTTATTGCTCTTTTTAATGGGGCGAATGTGGCGTTTTGAGAGTGAAAAAGCACATTTTGTATCGATTACAATAGGAATGAATACAGAATCACGGCTTTTATTGATAAGTGTAGAGAGTTTTTTTATTATGTAAGTCTTTCATTGATCAATATATCAAGGCGAGTAGATGTCTTTCATTAAAATACTTTTTACAAGTGTTTGCCTTCTTTTCTCTGCTTCAAGCTTTTCCCTTTCAGAAAATTTTATTTTTTACCCTATGCCTATCCATGCAGATGGACAATACATTACGGCGCAACAACTTTTTCTTCGAGAAGATGGAGCGTTGTGGATGTATGATGTTTATGGTCAACTGCATTTGTTTGACGGTAAAAATATTTTTACGTTAGGTAAAAAATCTCAAACTGAATTACCAAGAAAAATCACCTTATTTGATGGGCGTTTTTGGTATATCAAAGACAATGTAATTAAATCATGGTCTCATAAAGAGGGGTTTAAGGACGAGCAGCCTTTACCTGCCTCAAAAAAAGTGAGCATGCTTAATAGTGCCAATGGGATGCTGTGGGGAAACGATGACGAGTACTTCTTTGTTTATAATCCGTTAACCGAATCGTTCTCGTCTTCAATGATAAATGAATCAAATACAAGCGTTATTCTGGATCAAATCACGATCACTGGTGCTATCAATGTTAATGGGCGTTGGTTAGTTTCTACCTCTGAAGGGATTTTTGAATTTGATACGACAACAGAAAGTTTTGCCCCTTTATATTTAGGGCAATATATAGATACGATTTTTTATTCGAAGGTGACAAATCAAATCATTCTAGGGACACATGACAGCATTTGGATGATGGAGTTAACAAAAAATAACCTATTGATTAAACAAAAGTTACCGATAAACGCGTCATTTATTTCTTTTGCAGAGACGGATGGGCTTTTTTGGTTTGGGACTGATGATGGGCTATATCAATGGAATATAAAAAACAAAAAATACCACAAATTTAATTCAGTCCTTAGAGATGATTACTCTCTTGAAGGAAATAAAATTTATGCATTACTTGCTGATAAAAATAATGGATTATGGATCGCGACAGATAATGGCGTCAGTTATTACTCGGATAGTAGTCGATTATTTACACGCATTCGTTATAAAGAAGCCAATGGCAGTTTAGACGTTAATGAAATTAATTCGGTCTTACAAACACCAGATGAGTTGGCATGGTTAGGCTCATCTACTGGTTTGTTTTTGGTTGATTCAAATAATATAAAGAAAAGCTTACGAAAAATAATAGCAAAGCCAATTAATGATCTTTCTTATGATTCTGACTCAATATGGGCAGCAACGTCTTTTGGCGTGGAGAGAATTGATCGGTATAACCAGAAAAGAACGACTCCGGATGCATTAAAATCGTTATCGACACAAAACATCGAACATATCTTTATTGATTCAACCCAAACGTTATGGTTTTCAAGCAAAAAGGGGCTGTATAAATACAATGTAGCAGAAAATAAATTGGTGCCTTTAGGTTTTTATTGGGCAATTCAACAGAAATACTCCACTCAAATTACACACATTTATGAGAACAAAGATGGACGAGTTTCCATTGGCACAAATGTTGGTTTGTATCAATATTCTAATGGAGCATTAACGTTTGATTATGCTTATAGCCATACAGGCAGCATTTTAGATATGGCTGATACTGAATATGGTAATTCATGGATAGTAAGTAACTACGGCCTACAATTGACCCTGCTTAATGGGGTTCGTAAAGACATCAAACTTCCTGCTGAATATATAACCCCTCATTGTGTACTGCCAAGTAGCAAAGGTGTATGGCTATCTTCTAGTAAAGGGCTTTCTTTATACACCCATCAAGGCCGATTAATGAAACATTTCGGTAGCCAAAGAGGGTTAATTAATAATGAATTATTACCTAACCTTTGTTCTATTTCTCCTGCGGGTAAAATGCTTTTCGCAAGCAAAGATGGTGTGATCTTTGTTAATGAGCAAGATCTTATTGAGTATCAAATAACGAAGCCGAAGGTGGTCTTTGGCAAAGTAAAAGTGGGGGATCGTATTGTTAGTTATGGCGAGGATAATAAATTAACAAAACAAGTCCCTTATGGTTCTAGTATCTCTTTCTTATTTGGTATTTTACCGGAATTTCAGAATAAATATTTATCGTTTCAATTGATTGGTTCTAATGATGAATCGTGGTTAGATTTTGAAGGTAATTTGTTGATTTTTGATTCATTAAATCCAGGTAAGTACACACTACGGATCAGACCTAAGAATGATGGGCAAAGAAGCAGTAATGTCACAGAGTTTATTTTCTATATTGAAGTACCATGGTTTTTTGCTCCTTGGTTTGTTTTTTTACTTTTTGTCAGCTTGGTTAGTATTGTCATTACTATATATTACTGGCGCTCTAAAGAAATTAAGAGAAGTAATGAAAATTTAAGAAAAAGCGTGGGAGTAAAAACGAAGCAATTGAGTAATCAAGGGAAGGTATTAACATCAAGTAATCGCCAGTTGCAAAAGTTACTTACTGTGCGACAACATGTTATTGCTGAGATGGCAGAGCAAGCGCAACAACCGATTAAAGACATTCAAGTAAACCTATACAAAAAGGGATCGTTAACTAACTTGTCATTGGCTAATCAATGTGAGTATAGCTTACAGCTTCTACAGCAATTAACTCAATTAGAGTCGTTTGCCGATTTGCAAAAAAATAGAAGAATGAATCAAGTACTACAGCCGTTACTTACTGCCGCTATTAAGAGTTGGAAAGATGAGTTTCACTCTAAAGGAGTGGAGTTAATATTATGTGATGATTCTAAGGGGTGTTCTATTTTTGTTGAGCCTCTTTTTATCGATACGATTTTTAATAATATGCTATTTAATTTATTAAAAAGAAGTGATTTTGGACAACAAGTAGAAATTGTTTTATTTCATGATAATGGAGAGATCCACGTGCAATTCTTAAGCTCAGGAGAGGTCATCAATGACAACGAACTCGATGAGCTAAAACGAATTGATCTTTCTCAACACCTTCAAATCATGAGTCAAGTAGCGTTAGGATTATCATCTGTAAAATTGCTTACCATACAAAATGGTGGGCATTTTGTATTAGTTAAAAATGAAGCCGGTAATGGTGAAATAAAATTATCTTGGCCTGTGGCTGTTGATGCGCTAGTAGAAAGACCAGAGAAATTTAATTATAAGATTGATAATGATAAAGATGATAATCAACAACAATGGTTAATTGATGTGTATCGTTTAGTTGAACAGTCTTACGGTGATCCTACTTTTGGTACAAGTGCGGCAGCTAAATTGCTATACACCTCTGAACGCAATCTACAGAGAAAGTTTAAACAAATAACGCAGCGTTCATTCATGGAGTATGTAACAGAAATCAGATTAGAAAAAGCGTGTGAAATGTTAATTTCAGGAAATAAAGTGGCTAATGCAGCGTTTGAATCCGGATTTAATGATCCTTCTTATTTTAGTAAGCGCTTTAAGCGTCATTATGGTTTATCACCGACACAGTTTGTTTCTGAGAATGAAATTTTATAGCGATGGGATTTTATATTGTAGATATAAGGTAAGGGACTTAATAAGGAAAGAAAAAAAAGATCGTGGCGTCGCCGGGGGGACGACGCCACGGGTACCAAAGGCACCTTCGCTTGCTGCCGAGGAAGCAAGATTTCTCCTGTTTCCTCTTATAGAATAAAATTAAGAGGTCTCCCTCTCGATGGAATAACTATAATCCCACCGTCTTTTTTTACATATCAAAATAACGCCAATCGATAGGGATAAATACGACAAATCGATATTTTTAATTTAAGTTGTTGTTTTTAAATAACTATATTCACATGTCGCATTTGTCCTATATTTGTGTCATTTTTGACGTCAATTCTATGCATATTTAAATTAACGTTATTGACGTTTTTTTGAAGCAGTATCACAATCTTATTTTCGATTAAAAATCGTTATTTATAGGATTTTTGTCAATTTACTGAAAAAAATTGATTTAGCGCAAGATAAAAGTAACAGTTAGTTATAAAATGAAACGAAATAATAATGATTCTCACTATCGTGGAGCTTTGAATGAATTTAGCGCAATTAGAAAGCGGTAAAAAAGCCGTTGTAACAGACATGTCTTTATTACCAACGGATACAAGAAAGAAATTAATGGTAATGGGAATGCTGCCACATACTGAAATTTCTATATTGCGTAAGGCTCCAATGGGTGACCCGTTACAGATCAGTGTAAGAGGTACTTCTCTTGCCATTCGTAAAAATCTAGCAGAACAGATTACAGTTAAGGAATTATAAAATGCAGTATCAGGTATTAACTGTAGGAAATCCAAACAGCGGTAAAACAACCTTATTTAATGGATTAACAGGCGCAAAGCAACAAGTTGGTAATTGGGCTGGTGTTACGGTCGAGAAGAAAACAGGTAAATATATCTGTTCTGGCGATGAATTTTTATTAACGGATTTACCGGGTATCTACGCACTGGATAGTGGTAATGATGTAAACAGTCTTGATGAAACAATTGCCTCACGCGCCGTGCTTACTCATGATGCCGACGTTATTATTAATGTGGTTGATGCGTCGTGCTTAGAGCGCAGTTTATACATGACATTGCAGTTACGTGAATTGGGTCGACCAATGATTGTTGTGCTAAACAAGATGGATGTACTAAAGCGTCAACGACAAGTATTAGATATCAAGGGATTAGAAAAAACGCTAGGTTGCCCAGTTTTAGCTCTTTCTGCGAATAATAATGGTCAAGTACATAAGTTTAAAGAAAAACTGCATAAGTCCATTGCCCAAGGCATTAAAATGGCACCGCTTGAATTGTCGTATGGTGATAGAGTTGAAGCGGCAATAAAAGAAGCGTCTCATTTATTCTCAAGTAAATACGCATCAAGTCGTTCTTTAGCGATCAGAGCATTAGAGAATGATGCGTTAGTGTTAAATACATTAGAAGCTGATAAACGAAATGCGATTGCTAACATTGCGAATGTCTTAACGACCGAAGTTGAAGCGGATTTCCATATTGCAGATTGTCGATATACTTTTCTACATCAGCTATGCCAAAAGTTACGTCGTCAAGAAGGTGGACTGAGCCACAGTGTTAGTGAAAAAATAGACACCGTGATATTAAATAAATGGGTAGGTATCCCATTTTTCTTTTTCGTTATGTATCTCATGTTTATGTTTTCTATCAATATAGGCAGCGCATTTATCGATTTCTTTGATATTGGCGTTGGCGCATTGCTAGTTGATGGCGGACACTATTTATTAGATGGACACTTACCGGTTTGGTTAGTCACATTAATTGCAAATGGTGTTGGTGGTGGTATTCAAACTGTTGCAACATTTATTCCTGTTATCGGTTGTTTATACCTATTTTTATCTTTGCTTGAAAGCTCAGGCTACATGGCTCGTGCTGCTTTTGTTCTTGATAAAGTAATGCAAAAAATTGGTTTACCTGGTAAAGCGTTTGTTCCTTTAGTGCTTGGTTTTGGTTGTAACGTTCCTGCCATTATGGCAACTCGAACGTTAGAGCAGGAGCGTGAACGTAAACTAGCGGCTTCAATGGCGCCATTTATGTCATGTGGTGCACGCTTGCCTGTTTATGCGTTGTTTGCTGCGGCATTCTTTCCAGAAAATGGACAAAATGTTGTGTTTGGTTTGTACTTTTTAGGTATTTTAGCCGCTGTATTTACCGGTTTACTGCTAAAACATACTATCTATCCAGGTCGTAGTGATACGTTCATTATGGAAATTCCTGATTATGAATTTCCAACGGTACGTAACATCATGATTAAAACATGGCAGAAGTTGAAGCGCTTTGTTCTTGGTGCTGGTAAAACTATTGTTGTAGTAGTGACTATTTTAAGCTTCTTTAACTCATTGGGTATGGATGGTTCATTTGGTAACGAAGACAGTGAAAACTCTGTGTTATCAAAAGCAGCTCAAATTGTGACTCCAGTATTAGCGCCAATTGGTATTCAAGAAGACAACTGGCCTGCAACCGTCGGTATTATCACGGGTATTTTTGCTAAAGAAGCGGTTGTGGGTACATTAAACAGCTTATATGCTGATCCTGCAGGAGATGACGCTGAATTTAATCTTATGGCGAGCCTTGAAGAAGCCGTAATGTCGATCCCTGAGAACTTAACGGGTCTTAGTTATTCAGATCCATTAGGGGTTGAAGTAGGAGATTTAACGGACAGTGCGGCAGTCGCGGCAGACCAAGGTGTAGAACGCTCTATCTTTGGTAACTTACAAACGTATTTTGTAACGAGTGCAAGTGCAATGGCGTATTTAATCTTTATCTTGTTATATACACCATGCGTTGCTGCAATGGGGGCTTACATGCGTGAATTTGGTCGTCAATATTCTTATTTTATCGCTGGTTGGACGATGTTGTTGGCTTATGTGTCTTCGACATTATTTTACCAAATTGCAAATTTCTCTAATGCTCCAATGACAAGCAGTATGTGGATTGCGATTTCACTAGCTGCAATGGCTGTGACTTATTTAGCGTTGAAGAGAAAGAGTCGAGTGGTTGAAAACCAAGAGGCGGCATTAGTATGATACTCACTGAGCTTAAGCAATATATTGATGAAGAGGGTCGGGTAGAAAGACTGACCTTAGCGAAAAAGTTCAGTATGAGTGAAGATGGTGTTGATGCAATGCTTGAGCTATGGGTAAAAAAAGGAAAGTTAACCCGTGAATTAATCGGTTGCGATAAAACACAATGCTGTCAAGACGCTGAACGTGTTTGGTATCGGCCAGTTTATAAAGATGAGTTAATGACCACTTACATACGATAGTCGCTTAATTAACATTAGCGTGATAAATAAAAACGAGAGCCAATTGGCTCTCGTTTTTTATGGGCGAAAGGGAAAGAGGGACGAGAATTTAGGGACTCGTCCCTGTTTTAAGAACAAAAAAAGACACGCAATTTTCATCGCGTGTCTTTCTATTTTCGTTAACTAAGCCTTAATTACTAAGGTGTAAAATTAGTTAATTACTTTTTCAGCTTTCTCTGCTTCTTCAGCTTGAGACGCTTGGATAGCCGTTAGTGCTACTGTGTAAACGATATCGTCTACTAGAGCGCCACGAGACAAGTCATTTACAGGCTTGCGCATACCTTGAAGCATTGGACCGATAGATACTAGGTCAGCAGAACGTTGAACCGCTTTGTACGTTGTATTACCAGTGTTTAGGTCAGGGAATACAAATACAGTTGCTTTACCAGCAACAGGAGAATTAGGCGCTTTAGAAGCGGCTACATTTTCCATGATAGCTGCATCGTACTGAAGAGGACCATCGATGATCAGATCAGGACGTTTTGCTTGAGCAAGTTTGGTTGCTTCACGTACTTTATCAACGTCTGCACCCTTACCAGATTCACCAGTAGAGTAAGAGATCATTGCAACGCGAGGGTCGATACCAAATGCCGCTGCAGAGTCAGCAGATTGGATAGCGATTTCAGCAAGTTGCTCAGCGGTTGGATCAGGATTGATCGCACAGTCACCGTATACAAGTACTTGATCAGGCAGAAGCATGAAGAAGATAGAAGATACGATAGAAGCATCAGGGGCTGTTTTGATGATTTGGAATGGAGGAACAATCGTGTTTGCTGTGGTATGAACCGCACCAGAAACAAGACCGTCAACTTCACCCGCTTCAAGCATCATAGTACCAAGGAATACCGAATCTTTTAGTTTCTCACGAGCCACAACTTCAGTCATGCCTTTCGCGCCACGTAACTCAACTAAACGAGCAACGTACTTTTCACGTACAGATTCAGAATCGATGATCTCAACGCCTGCGCCAAGTTCAACACCTTGTTGTGCTGCAACACGACGGATCTCTTCAGGATTACCAAGAAGAACACAAGTCGCGATACCACGCTCAGAACAGATAGCCGCGGCTTTAACTGTACGAGGTTCATCACCTTCAGGAAGGACGATACGCTTAGCCGCTTTACGAGCAAATTCAGTTAACTGGTAACGGAACGCTGGTGGGCTCAGACGACGGATGCCTTCAGTACCTTCAGATAGTGAATCAATCCAAGGGCCATCAATGTGGCTAGCAACGTGTTCGTTAACAAACTCAATACGCTCTTTATCATCTGCAGGAACTTCAAGGCTGAAGCTTTGTAGATTTAGAGAAGTCTGCCAAGTGTTACCTTGAGCCGTGAAGATTGGAAGACCAGCATCTAGTGCAGGCTTACAAAGATCAGCGATTGATTGTGGAATTTCGTAACCACCAGTTAGTAAGATAGCACCGATTTCAACGCCGTTCATTGCAGCAAGACATGCAGCAACGATAACGTCAGGACGGTCGGCAGAAGTTACTAATAGAGAACCTGGTTTGAAGTGCTCAATCATGTGCGGTAGAGAACGTGCACAGAAAGTGATGCTCTTAATGCGACGAGTCGCGATTTCACCTTCGTTGATGATTTCAGCATTAAGGTGCTTAGCCATATCGATAGCACGCGTAGCGATTAGATCGATTTTCCAAGGCACACAACCAAGAACACGAATAGGACTAGAGTTGAAGATTTGCATTACTTCAAGATTAGTCTTAGTCGTTGCATCTGCATCATCAAAGATTTCAGATAGGTCTGGGCGAGTACGACCGGCTTCATCAACAGGCGCATTAAGCTTGTTGATGATAACACCAGCGATTTGTTTGTTTTTAGTGCCGCCGAAGTTAGAACATGCTACTTCGATACGCTCTTTAAGTTGAGAAGGGTTGTCTGTACCAGGAGTCGCTACAAATACAATCTCAGCGCCCAGAGTTTTTGCAATTTCACCATTTAATTGGTTAGCAAATGGGTGCTTACGAGTAGGAACAAGACCTTCGATAAGAGTCACATCAGTATCTTCACTGATAGACTTATAACGAGCAACGATTTCTTCTAAAAGAACATCAGTTTGATCGTTACGTAGAAGTTCTTCTGCACGAGAAACTGTTGTAGGTTCTGCTGCTTTAATATCGCTGCTGCTAGTCACAATTGACGTAGTTAGATCAGGTTGATCACCACCGTGACGAGGTTGAGAGATAGGTTTGTAAAAAGAAACGCTTACGCCTTTACGTTCCATAGAACGTAAAACACCCAAACTTGCGCTAGTTAGACCAACACCAGCACTGATTGGAACAAGCATAATAGTACGAGACATGGAAGATTCCTCTAAACTATTGGGGCAAGAGACTTTATTTAAAGAATAAAGCCATAGAAAGAAAAAAGGCTAACCTAGTGGCTAGCCTTTTAGGAGAGATTATAGACCAGTTAGTTTAGCTGTGTCTTCTGCGATTACTAGCTCTTCGTTAGTAGAGATAACCATAGCAGGAACGCGGCTGTTTGCTGTAGTGATAGTACCTTCACCACCAAAACGTGCTTTAAGGTTTGCTTCGTTATCAACTTCGATACCGAAAATACCTAAACGGTTAAGAACCATTTCACGGATTGGAGCAGAGTTTTCACCGATGCCGCCAGTGAAAGTGATTGCGTCTAGACGACCTTCTAGAGTTGCTGTGTAGCCTGCAACGTATTTAGCTAGACGGTGACAGAATACATCCATCGCACGAGTTGCTTCTTCTTTTTCACCGTAGTTGTCTTCAACAAAACGACAGTCAGAAGTCACTTGAGTTAGACCTTGTAGGCCAGACTCTTTAGTTAGCATCGTGTTGATTTGTTCAACAGAGTAACCTAGTGCGTCATGTAGGTGGAAAATGATCGCAGGATCGATATCACCACAACGAGTACCCATTACTAGACCTTCAAGAGGAGTAAGACCCATCGAAGTATCTACAGATTGACCGTTCTTGATTGCACATACAGATGCGCCGTTACCTAGGTGACAGTTGATGATGTTTACTTCTTCAACTGGCTTGTTTAATAGGCCAGCAACTTCACGAGTGATGAACAGGTGAGAAGTACCGTGCATACCGTAACGACGAATACCGTGATCTGTGTATAGGTTGTATGGTAGAGCGTATAGGTAAGACTCTTCAGGCATTGTTTGGTGGAATGCAGTATCAAACACAGCAACGTTTTGAAGTTCAGGGAAGTTGTGTTTAGCCGCTTCGATACCAATGATGTGAGCAGGGTTATGAAGAGGTGCAAAAGTTGCAGCGTCTTGAATACCTTTAAGCACTTCGTCAGTGATAAGAGCAGATGAAGTGAATTGCTCACCACCGTGTACGATACGGTGACCGATTGCGCCTAGGTTAGCTTTAAGCTCTGGCTTAGAAGCAAGAATAGATTCAACCATAAACGATAGAGCTTCTTCGTGAGCAGCACCTTCACCTAGTTGAGCTTCGTGCTTGCCATCAAGTTTCCACTTAATACGCGCTTCAGGAAGACCAAGACACTCAGCAAGACCAGTTAAGTGCTCTGCACCAGATTCTGCGTCAATAACCGCAAATTTAAGAGAAGAACTACCGCAGTTTAAAACTAAAACCAGCTTAGACATGTATAAATACCTATTTATTCATCAGTAATTAAGCTATATCGCAACGATATAGCATGACAAATGTAGTGAGTTAACGAAAAATCCCACATTTGTACAAAAAAATTAGCTATCCTTAGAAAGAGCATTACAGCAGTCCTTGCCGATTTATCCTTTTTTAGCTTATAGTAGAACTATAGCAAAAGATAAATCAGTGCATAGGATAACGATTGTGCGCTAAGATAACAAAAATATTTTAAGATAATATTAATTCTAATCAAGTTTATTCTGTATTTTTTTGAATGATTAAACTTTTGTTTAGTTATCGGAGGGGGCAAAATGAGTGATAACGGCTTTTTATTCCGATTTAAAGATGGTCAGACGTATATGGATACGTGGCCTGAACGTAAAGAGTTAGCACCGATGTTCCCTGAACAGCGAGTGATTAAGGCAACTAAATTTGCTGTTAAAGTGATGCCAGCAGTCGCTGTGATCAGCGTATTGACTCAAATGGTGTTTAATAATTCAGCGGCGTTACCACAATCCATCATTATTGCACTCTTTGCTATTAGTATGCCTTTGCAAGGATTTTGGTGGTTAGGTAATCGAGCGAATACTAAATTGCCACCAACATTAGTAAATTGGTACAGAGAGCTTTATCAAAAAATTATCGAATCCGGGGCGGCATTAGAGCCACTTAAACAGAGACCTCGATATAAAGATCTTGCGAATATTTTGAATAAAGCGTTTAAACAACTAGATAAAACAGCATTAGAACGTTGGTTTTAATACTTTATTACAATAAATCTAGAAATAAAAAAAAGGAGCTAATTAGCTCCTTTTTTTGATCTTATGGTTTAGATAAAGATTACATACGCTCTAGCGTTTCAATACCTAATAGATCTAGACCTTGTTTGATTGTCTTAGCCGTTAATGCCGCTAACTTCAGGCGGCTTTGCTTAACTGTTTCATCTTCGTTGTTAAGGATAGGGCACGCTTCGTAGAAGCTAGAGAACTGGCCAGCAAGTTCAAATAAGTATGCGCACATTAAGTGAGGTTGACCTTCACTTGCTACTGCTTGTACTGCTTCTTCAAACTGCATTAATTTAGTAATTAATGCTTTCTCTTTCTCATCAGTGATCTTAACTTCGCCAGCTAGATTATCCATCGATAGGTCTGCTTTGCTGAAGATAGATGCTACACGAGTGTAAGCATATTGCATATAAGGGGCAGTATTACCTTCAAAGGCAAGCATGTTGTCCCAATCAAAGATGTAATCGGTTGTACGGTGCTTAGAAAGATCTGAGTACTTCACGGCAGCCATTGCGACGGTCGTTGCAATTTTTGCTTTTTCTTCAGTTGATAGATCTTTGTTTTTCTCTTCGATCAGTGCAATTGCGCGTTGCTCTGCTTCATCAAGAAGATCAGCAAGACGAACGGTACCACCTGCACGAGTTTTAAATGGGCGACCATCTTTACCTAGCATCATGCCAAACGCATGGTGCTCTAAAGAAACACTCTCAGGAACATAACCCGCTTTACGAACGATAGTCCACGCTTGCATCAGATGTTGATGCTGACGTGAATCGATGAAGTAAAGTACGCGATCTGCGTTCAGTTCTTCGAAACGGTATTTAGCACAAGCAATATCTGTTGTTGTGTAAAGGAAACCACCATCACGTTTTTGAACGATAACACCCATTGGGTCGCCATCTTTGTTCTTGTATTCGTCAAGGTAAACAACTTGAGCGCCATCACTTTCTACTGCTAGGCCTTTTTCTTGAAGATCCGCAACAATAGGTGCAAGCATGCTGTTATACATACTTTCGCCCATCACGTTATCACGAGTTAATGATACATTTAGACGGTCATAATTACGTTGGTTTTGAACCATTGTAACGTCGACTAATTTTTTCCACATGTCTGCACAGAAAGCGTCGCCACCTTGAAGTTTAACAACGTAACCACGGGCTGTTACGGCAAACTCTTCATCTTCGTCGTACAGTTTTTTAGATTCACGGTAGAAACCTTCAAGATCAGACAGTTCCATAGAAACTTCGCCTTTCTCTTTTTGGATGCGCTCAAGGTTTGCGATAAGCATACCAAATTGAGTACCCCAGTCACCGATGTGGTTAGCACGAGTCACGTTGTGGCCTAAAAACTCAAGAGTACGAACAACAGCATCACCAATGATGGTTGAACGAAGGTGACCTACGTGCATTTCTTTAGCAACGTTTGGTGCTGAGTAATCGGCTACGATATTTTGTTTGGTTTCTAGTGCTACGCCTAGACGTTCGTCAGCTAAAGCAGCTTCTGCTTGCTTAGCTAGAAATTCTTCAGACAAGAAAATGTTAATGAAGCCAGGGCCTGCAATTTCAGTTTTGCTAGCGATGCCATCAAGATCTAAAACATCCAGTACTTTCTGAGCAAATTCTCGCGGGTTTGTACCTAGTCGCTTAGCTACGCCCATTACGCCGTTAGCTTGGTAGTCACCAAATTGAGCTTTTGCAGATTGACGAACGGCGGCAGGGCTGCCCGCTGGCGCGCCGGCTGCTTCTAACGCTTGAGAAACTTTGTCGTTAATAAGTGATTGAATATTCAAAGAGTTATCCTTCATATCGCTGTTAAACAGGAATGCTGTTGCATGGAAAGCAAAATAGTCGCTAATAATAGCAATAAAATAGGGGATATTTAATAGTTTCTGCTATTTTTTCTTAAGAGTCTAAACATCAAGTAAAGAGGTTGCTACAATTCGGTTTCTCTTCTTCAATCGTTAGGTTGCCCTCATGTCATCACTATTATTAAAAGAACAACAATTAGAGCCTCAGCAGTTAATTTGTGTGTTACCTGCTTTTATGGATAAAATTCAAGTCTTGTTGAATGTACTGGGTTTGGATTTAACCGAATATCAAGCGGATCATATTGCTTTGCGAATTAATGATCGCGGCGTTGCTCAAGCAGCGCATCAAATGTGGCTGCAACAGGCAACAGAATGGTCAAATAACGAGATTAATGGTCGTCCAATTATCGCTTTAGGTTTTAATCAACCTTTAGAGAGTCGTGGATGGTCTATTGAATGTTTAGAATTACCTTATCCTGGAGAGAAAACTTACCCTCAACAAGGGTGGGAGCATATTGAATGGGTAATACCGTGTGAGGTTAATTCTCAAGAAGAATTTCTGACTTACTTATTTTCTATATTTCCTATACTTAAAGAAAAGTGGTCAGAATTGGCGTCTTTAGGTGTAAAAGTAAAGCAGAGTTGTCCATCTGGTGAAGCAGAACGAATTGCAAATTATACCGTGGCTTTTAAGTATCAAGGAGTGTGTATTAAATTGCATCCACACAGTTTAAAAGCGGTTATCGAGAGTGAACAAGTCTAATCATTACTTATTAAATCAAAATAAAAAAGGCAGTCTATTTTTAGACTGCCTTTTTGTTTCCAGGACTTTTAAGCTTGTGTTGAGGTTATTTAGTTACAGGTTTACATAGTTCAGCAATAACTTTCAAACGACGTTCTGGTTCTGCGACAAACGGGTTTTCTTCATCCCATGCATAGCCTGCTAAAATGGCACAGATCATTTGTTTAATCTTAGGGTTTGGATCGTCATGAAAAATAACGTCCTGAAATGATCCTTCATACCATCCTTCCACATAGCAACGGAATGTATTTACGCCCTTCATTAGTTTGTCTGAATAATCAACTTGCCAATCAACCTCTTCTTGGTTGAATTGCTTAATTAATAAATCAGCGGCTAACTCTGCCGATTTCATCGCGATGGTTACGCCAGAAGAGAACACTGGGTCAAGAAACTCGCCAGCGTTACCTAATAAAGCAAAATTACGATCAAATAGCTTAGAGACATTCGCCGAGTAACCCATAATTTGACCGGATGGATTTGGGTATTCAGCCGCAGCCAGTAGCTGTTTAAGATTACTGTCTTCAGTTGCTAATTTTTTTAATGCTTCAATATTATCTTCAGGATATAGGTCGAAGAACTCAGGTTCACCAACGACACCAAAAGAGCAGGTTCCATTACTGAATGGAATTAACCAATACCACACCTGCGTATTGGTTGGATGTACAGAGATAAGGATTTTATTTCTGTCATAGTTAACATCAGTAATATTGTCATTAATGTGAGTGAAAATAGCTTTTCGTGGTGGAAGACAAGAAGGTTCTTCAAGATCTAGTAGTTTTGGTAATACACGTCCAAATCCACTTGCATCTAAGACAAAATCGGCTTCAACTTGATAAGGGTTACCATCAGCATCTAAAACAGAAAGTAGCGCTTTAGGTTGAGAAATATCAACATCGGTAATTTCGTGTTGGTAACGAATTTCAACCCCTTGCTCTTGGGCGCTATCAGCTAAAACTTTATCAAAATTACCACGTTGAACTTGAAAGGTTGTTCCAGCACCGTCTGAAAATTTGTCCGTAAAATCAAAGGAAGTAAACGTGCCGTTAAAATGAAATGCTGCGCCATTTTTGTATTGAAAAGAGGCATTTTTTACTGCATCAAGCATGCCTGCTTTTTTGATTGATTCCATGCAAGCAGGAAGTAAACTCTCGCCAATAGAAAAACGAGGAAAAGTGGATTTTTCTAGTACGATACAATCGATATTGTGCTTTTTAAGCAACGCAGCAGCAATAGACCCTGATGGGCCTGCACCAATAATGGCAACGTGGGTTGATTGTGGTGTAGACACAGAAATTCCTCATTCATGCAGGTGTATTACCACCTGCCATTGTTTTATTTTTTAATAGGGATGTTGCTATGGTTTAAGCGTTATTTGGCTTTAAGTTCAAGTAGAGTATGACCTAATCCAATATTATTCGTTTGTTCCGCAACAATGAATCCAGCTTCGCTAATGATCTCTAAGAAATCACCGCAACGATAAAAACGACTGTTTCCGTTTGCTAAACAAGTAAAGTATAGCGATGTTGCATTTAAACTGTATGACGCAGCATCGTACTTTTGAGCATCCCAAAACAGCTCAAGAATATAGACTTTAGCATCGATGGACATAGCGGCACGAACACGCTTAAGAATGCTTAATATTTCCATTGGAGAGAAGCAATCTAGAAATTGGCTCATCCACCAGACATCAGCACCTTGAGGTAATGGCAGTGTTTTATCTAACATATTAGTAGGATGGCCGTTAATACGATCGGCAAAGCCTTGCTGTTCTGCGTTTTTTAACGCCATTTCAATTTGCTGTGGTAAATCGATAATCGTAACGTTAACGTCAGAATCGTATTTACAACACTCTAAAGCCCATTTCCCTGTATTGCCGCCAATATCAAACAAACGTTGAGGTTTTTGGCTCAATACTTTTTCTAATAATATTGGGAATGAACGGTCAGAATAGAAGTGATCAAACTTAAACCAGCTTTCTTTTGCTTTCTCTGGTAAACGAGACAATCCTTCATAGATTGTAGGCCAATCACCAAGCTCTTTTAAGCCTGCTGGCGTTCCTTCTTTTATTGATTCCGTTAAATGCATCATCGCGGCATAGCATACATCTGCCGTGAAATCTAAATTGGCGTTTGTCATGCCATCATGCAATAAAAAGTGACCTAAATTGGCTTGAATATAATTAGGTTCATTCCACGTGACAATATGAGCACTTAACGCCATATCCAATAGTACTTTGACACCATATTCAGAGATACCAGTGTTTTCTGACAATTGTTGTGCGTTTAATCCTAGGTTTCCTGCCTTGTCTAATGCGGCAAGAATACCTAAATCTCTCAATGTACGAGCAGTATGAAAAACGATAGGAGCAAAAGAGAGTTTTTGAGCTTCAGTTTTTGCTTCTAAGGCATTAAAAGGGTCATTAGTATATTGGGTCACAAAATTGGCCATATTATTAGAAAGTAAATGGATCATATCAGCTGTATCGGTGTAAACCTTGTTCAAAAGCAAGAAATGACAGATATGAATTAGGTATCAATAGATTAGTCGATAATTTTTGAAACGACATTATCTTTAAATTGAACTTTAAACGTATTAAATCGGCTTTTCCAATATAACCATTCGTTGCCGTCTAAACTCGGTGTTCTGTGCTTTGGTGGGAAGCCGATCGCATATTCTACCGCTTCTTTTGTCATGCCTTCTTTAACAATACCGTCTTTGATACCTTGTTGGTCTAAAGTGCTTAATGCATTTACTTTTGAGGTATTACATTCAGTACCAAAATAATGGCTTAAGTATGCTGTGAAGTCAGGGGAGGATTTGTGTTTATCTAAGGTATATTGTTGGTCGGATGATTTGACTTTGAAGGTCAATCGCTTGCTATTTAGGCTAATGATATCGACTTGAGAGCAAAGTGGAATTAAGCCATCTTGTTGGTAATTAACAGAATAAAGTTTAAGGCGATTTGAATCAGGGTGTAGATTGACTAATGTATAAACTGGTTTTGTCGTGTGAGATAAATCTTCACCTGTTGTTTTGTCAGTTAGTGGGATAACGCTAGCACAACTACTTAATAATAATGCACTTATTGTCAGTAATATTGATTTCTTAAATGACATATATAACCCTTATTTATGCATCTATTTATATGTTTACCGTATGCTTTGCCGCTTTTGTATTTGCGCCAAGTCACTGAATTCATATATCCTATACGACTATAGTTACAAATTGTAATGTTTTTACTATTAGATGGGCATCATGGCATACGCAAATTTTAATATAATCGACTGGCACGCAATTTCGACTGGATTAGAAAATCGAAGTGATTGGCTTCTATGGTCAGAAAGTGATTTTACTTGGCCAGAAGACGGTAAAATACCGGTTGATAAAATTCCTGCGATGGCTCGACGTCGAATGAGTTCATTGAGTAAATTAGCGGTTCAAACTGCCTTAACGCTCTCTGAACATAATTCGATAGATTATTTGGTTTTTGCAAGCCGTCATGGTGAATTAACCAGAACCACGACATTACTTGAAGATATTTTAAAAGGAGAAGATGCTTCTCCAATGGCGTTCTCTCAATCGGTTCATAATACGGCCTCTGGTTTATTTACGATTAGTGCCAAAAAACCAATTCCGGTGACCTCTATTGCCGCCGGAGAAAATACCTTTCACTCAGCATTAGTTGAAGCCGCAGCCTATCTTTATGAAAATCCAGACCATAATGTATTAGTGGTGGATTTTGATGAACCGACGTCTTCCCATTATAAAGAATTTGAAACGGACACTTATCAAGGCTACGCATTAGGGTTGATATTAAGCAGTGGACAAGATATTTCGATTGCATGGAACAATAAACCATCAATCAGTTCTTCATCCTTGCCTCATGGGTTGCAATGTATTGCTAACTTAGTAGGATCAAAGGATAAGTGGAATGTTGACAGTAAATCAACTCAATGGACATGGACGCGTATTAAGTAGAATGACAGTACTCTCACGAATAGATAAATATTGGCGAATTATAGCGACGGGAATTTGTTTTTCGTTGTTTGGTATTGGTGCTCTTTGTTTAACTTTTGTGATATTTCCGACACTGACGTTTACGGCTAAAAACGCCAAACAACGTGAAATACGTGTGCAGTTGATCATTCAACGTAGCTTTCTTCTTTTTTGTAAAACAATGCATTATAGCCGAGCCATTAAATACCAATTTGATGGCGCTGAATTGTTACGAGAAGACCATAATTGTTTAATTGTCGCAAATCATCCTAGCTTAATTGATTATGTTTTAATTGCTTCACAATTACCGCAGTGTGACTGTATTGTTAAGGCGGCTTTATGGCATAATCCCTTTATACGTGGGATTGTGAGGGCCGCTGGCTACATTCCAAATCGTGAACCCGAAGTGTTTTTAGATGATTGTTCAGAAAAACTCAATTCAGGAAATATTTTACTTGTCTTTCCTGAAGGGACAAGAACAACGCCTGGCGTTCAATCAAAATTACAGCGAGGTGCTGCTCAAATAGCAGTACGCAGTGAAAGTGATGTTCGAATTGTACATATTAGTGTGGCACCAAGCTTTTTGACGAAAGAAGCAAAATGGTATGAAGTCCCTGATGTGCGTCCATTCTTTCATGTCCAAGTAAAAGAGAAGGTCACGATCGCCTCTTTTATTGAAGAAGCTGATTCATTGCCATCAGCCGCTCGAAATTTTAATCGATTTTTAGATACAGCTTTGTATCCAATAAATGAATTTAACTCATCAAACGAAAAAAAGTAGGTCATTGATGGAAGCATTACACAACGAACTTAAATTATTAATCATTGAAGCATTAAATCTAGAAGATATTTCAGTGGATGATATTGAAACAGAAGCCCCTTTGTTTGGCGATGGCTTAGGTCTAGATTCAATTGATGCGTTAGAATTGGGGTTAGCTATTAAGAAAAAATACAACTTAGTGTTAGATGCTGATGATACCAATACACGTGAACATTTTGCATCAGTGGCTAATTTAGCGGCTTACATTACTGAAAATAAGGCGTAGAAACTAAAATGACTGATGTGAATAAAGAACAAGTATTAGAGCAAGTGACGTCTGCGCTGGTTGAGTTATTTGAAATTGATGCCGCTGACATTACGTTGGATGCTAAATTATATACCGATCTGGACTTAGACAGCATTGATGCGGTTGATTTGGTTGTCCACTTGCAAAAAGTGACAGGCAAAAAGATTAAACCAGAAGAATTTAAAGAAGTTCGTACTGTCGAAGACGTTGTTAATTCAGTCGCTGCACTTTTAAAATAATGCGTTGGCTGACGGTATTGTCAGCCATTGCACTGCTTGCCTATCCGCTAGCGGTTTACTACGGTCTTCACTTTGGTGGAATTACGACAGTAGCAGGCGTGCTAGCGGTGTTGTTTTTAGTGCGAATGGTTGGTGGAAAACAAGTTCCGATTAAAGAGCTAAAATACATAGCGATGATCAGTGGAGCGGCAGGGATAATACTTGCGGGTTTAGGCTGGATATTTCGATCTGAAGGGTGGTTTACTTTTTATCCTGTGATCGTCAATGTCGTCATGTTTTGTGTCTTCTTTTGGACTTTATTTCAACCTCAAAGCATGATTGAACGTTTTGCTCGTCTTCAAGAGCCTGAGCTACCACAAAGCGGTATTGAATACACAAGAACAGTGACGAAAATTTGGTGTGTATTTTTTGTTATTAACGGCTCTATTTCTCTCACAACTTGTTTTTTAGAGATGAAAGTATGGATGCTGTATAACGGTTTTATTAGTTATTTGCTTATTGGAACATTATTTGTGAGTGAGTGGTTAGTTCGCCAATGGATAAAGAGAAAAGAAGCATGACCTACACATCACTTTCCCATCTGACATTACAATCTAATGCCTTTCATTCCGTGTGTTTTGATGAGCAACATAACGTTACTGGTTATGAAAAATTTCAACAAGACGTTCAAATTTTCAGTGCGTATTTAAGCGATAAACCTCAGAAAAAATGGGCGCTGTGTTTTGAAAATAGCTATGCTTTTTCTGTGGCGTTTATGGCATTGGCTCATGCGGGTAAGCATCTTATTTTACCGGGAAATCATCAGCCCGCGGCCTTGGCTGAATTGGCTCAACATTTTGATGCGTTATTGCATGATGACATTATTGAAACGATGCCTTGTGAGATCCATATTAACTACAATGCTGTAGATTTATCGATTCAACATACAGAAATACTATCGCCTCTTTCTTTGTGTGATATACCGTTAACGCTGTTTACATCGGGCTCAACCGATACCCCTAAACCCATTAATAAGACCCTGCAATTATTGGATAATGAAATACAACAATTAGAATTGTTGTGGGGTGAAAAAGTCAAAGACTCGGAATGTTATAGCACCGTTTCTCATCAACATATTTATGGCTTATTGTTCCGAGTTCTGTGGCCATTGTGTTCAGGACGCGCGTTTAGCCAAACAAATTTCATTTATCCTGAGCAAATTTTATCTCATCACTCATCACAGCCAAAGACCTTGGTTTGTAGTCCCGCTTTATTAAAACGTCTTATTGACCATGAAGGCTATAATGAGTATCAGGTGGTATTTTCTTCGGGTGGCCCATTAGCGATCGAAGGCGCGGATCAAAGTGAGGCTAAATTATCATCACGACCATTTGAAGTGTATGGCAGTACAGAAACGGGT
This sequence comes from Aliivibrio sp. SR45-2, assembly GCF_963890165.1. Classification (NCBI taxonomy): domain Bacteria; kingdom Pseudomonadati; phylum Pseudomonadota; class Gammaproteobacteria; order Vibrionales; family Vibrionaceae; genus Aliivibrio; species Aliivibrio sp. SR45-2. Next base: position 60,800 of record NZ_CAWPRC010000144.1, read on the forward strand.
GGGGTGGGTTATCGCCAGCAAACCGAACCCAGTTCATTGTGGACGTTTTTTCCGTCTCATCAAGCGCGCTTGAATATTGAGCATTGTTTGGAATTACTGTCTCCATTCATTGATGACATACTATGGTACCCAACGAGCGATTACTGCGATTTGCTTGAAAATGGTCAATTTATATTGAAAGGCCGAGTTGATCGAGTCATTAAAATTGAAGAAAAGCGTCTTTCATTAACGGAAGTTGAAAAACGTTTAACACAGTTAATGTGGATAGATGACGCCGCCGTTATTCCGATGGAAGAAGAAAAACGCACTGTTTTAGGTGCTGTTATTGTGCTTTCTGACGCTGGGAACGAATTAATGCAACAGGGGTCAAAAGGGAAGTTTTGGCTCAAATTACGCTCTGAACTGAGAGAATGGTTAGAACCAGTAGGGATCCCTAGACGATTCAGAGCGGTAGATGAAGTTCCATTAAATAGCCAAGGTAAACGCCAAATGCGTGATTTACAGCAGCTGTTTAATGACATTAATGATTAAAAGAAGTACTCATGACAAAACGTAAGCCGACAATTCTGTCCACCGAAGTCGTCATTCAAGATGATGCGCATTCAAGTGTCGTTATTACGATGAAAATAGACGCCGATATTTTGGATTTTACTGGGCACTTCCCTGGTCATCCCTTATTACCAGGGGTGACTCAGGTTGATTGGGCCGTTTATTATGGTCAAGTGTATTTGAACGCGAATTCCGTGTTTAAAGGGATGGAAGTACTCAAGTTTCAAGAACCAATTTTACCAAATACAGAAGTAATATTGGATTTAAAGTGGGTGAAAGAAACAGAAAAACTGTATTTTTCATTTACATCACATCAGAGTGATAGCATTCATAAACATTCTTCTGGCCGAATTCTATTAGGGCAATAAAAATGACTACTTTCCGTCCTTGTTTTTTAATTCCGTGCTACAACCATGGTGAAACTGTTCCAAAGGTTGTTGATGCATTGAGTTCATTCAATTATCCAATTTTAATTGTTGATGATGGTAGTGAAAACGAAACAAAGAAAATTTTAATGAAAGTAGCAGAAGACAATGCTTCTGTAACCTTGATTACGTTAAGTAAAAATCAAGGGAAAGGCGGAGCCGTTATCGCGGGTATTGAAGCCGCTTATCAACAAAGCTTCAGTCATACCATTCAAATTGATGCCGATGGTCAGCATGACTTAGCCGCATTACCTCAATTGATTAAAGAATCCCAGCTGCATCCAACGGCATTGATTTCAGGGCAACCTGTTTATGATGAGTCCGTTCCTAAATCTCGTTTATATGGCCGTTATGTCACTCATGTTTGGGTATGGATAGAAACACTGTCTTTCTCTATTAAAGACAGCATGTGTGGCTTTCGCTCGTATCCAGTAGGTCCAACCATTAATGTTCTCGAACGAACGGTTATCGGTCGTCGCATGGATTTTGATACTGAGATCATGGTGCGAATGTACTGGAATGATACCGATATCCGTTTCATTAATACTCGTGTTATTTACCCTGAAAATGGGATCTCTCACTTTGATGCGCTGTGGGATAACGTAAACATTAGCTGGATGCATACCAAACTGTTTTTTGGCATGTTGCCACGTATCCCTTCATTACTAAAACGTAAACCGGTTCAAAGCGACCATTGGTCTGCTCATGCAGAACGTGGCACCATTCTCGGAATGCAGTTGCTGTTGTGGGTTTATTCTACTTTTGGGCGAAGTGTTTTCTCATTATTGCTAAAACCGGTTATGGCGTATTACTACTTGCGTGGCGGTCCTGTAAAACAAGCATCTGATGATTATATTCAGCAAGTTGAAGCGTATGCAAGAGTGAAAGGGATCGTGTTACCTGAAAAATTATCTCCTTATCGTCATCTTATTTCCTTTGGTGAGACGATGTTAGATAAGCTTGCGGCGTGGCGCGGAGACTTTTCAGATAAAAATTTAACGGTTCATGGGGTAGAGCATTACGAAGAATTATTTAACAGAGAAAAAGGCATTGTCATGCTTGGATCTCATTTAGGTAATCTAGAATTATGTCGTGCACTCAGTCGTCGACACAAGGATCTTAAAATTAATGCGTTGGTTTTCACTGAACATGCTGAACGTTTTAATGCCGTAATGAAAGCCGTTAACCCTCAATCTGAAGTCAACGTGATTCAAGTAGGTAAAATGGGGCCAGACACCGCTATTTTACTGCAACAAAAAATTGATGCCGGTGAATGGATAGTGATTGTGGGTGACAGAACGTCGGTCACAAAAGAAGATCGTGTCATTTGGGCTGATTTCTTAGGCAAACCAGCCCCCTTTCCTCAAGGGCCATTTATGTTGGCCTCAATTTTAAAACAACCCGTTTATTTAATGTTTGGACTACGTGATGATACACAAAAAGAACCTCGTTTTGATGTGTATTTTGAACCGTTTTCAGAACAAATTATATTACCTCGTGGACAGCGAGAAGAGGCTTTACAAAAAGTCGTGCAAAACTATGCTCAACGCTTAGAGCATTTCACACTGAAAGCACCATCACAATGGTATAACTTTTTTAATTTTTGGCAGTTAACTGGAAAGAAAGATGACAACTAATTCAATTACATTTGGTAAAGGACGTCTGACGATTGAAGACGTTGTTGAGATCGCAAATGGTGCAGATGCACAACTTAATAATTCCGATGCATTCACTGCCAAAATTGATCGTGGTGTAGAATTTTTAGAACGTCTTTTACGAGAAGAAGGCGTTATTTATGGTGTAACAACAGGGTATGGGGATTCTTGTACTGTTGCTATTCCAATGGATTTAGTGGATGAACTGCCACTGCATTTAACTCGTTTTCATGGTTGTGGCTTGGGCGAGAACCTTGACGAACAACAGTCACGTGCAGTATTAGCGACACGTTTGTGTTCATTATCTCAGGGTGTATCCGGCGTAACTCACGATTTATTAAACCAAATTGTGACGCTAATTAATCACGGCATTTCACCTCGTATTCCTCAAGAAGGATCGGTAGGTGCAAGCGGTGACTTAACGCCATTATCTTATCTTGCAGCTACTTTAATCGGTGAACGTGAAGTTATTTATAAAGGCGAAATCCGTCCAACGGCAGACGTGTTTAAAGCGTTGAATATTAAACCAATTAAGCTAAAGCCAAAAGAAGGTTTAGCATTAATGAATGGTACGTCAGTAATGACAGCACTTGCTTGTTTAGCTTACAAACGTGCTGAATATTTAGCGCAAATGGCGACTAAAATTACCGCCATGGTGTCTGTGGGTATGCAAGGTAATGACTTCCATTTTGATGAAGCGTTATTTGCGGTTAAACCGCATCCAGGTCAGCAACAAATTGCGGCATGGTTACGTTCTGATTTGCATAATGAAACACCACCAAGAAACAGTGATCGTCTGCAAGATCGCTATTCACTGCGTTGTGCTCCTCATGTTATTGGTGTACTTCAAGATAGCCTGCCTTTCTTACGTCAAATGATTGAGAATGAGTTAAACAGTGCCAATGATAATCCAATTATCGATGGTGATAATGAACGCGTTCTGCATGGTGGACACTTTTACGGCGGTCATATCGCAATGGCGATGGACATGCTAAAAACAGCGGTTGCGAATATTGCTGATCTACTGGATCGCCAAATGGCGCAGCTAATGGACTATAAGTTCAATAACGGCTTACCATTTAACTTAACGGGTGCAACAGGAGCGCGTAAACCGATTAACCACGGGTTTAAAGCCGTACAAATCGGCATTTCAGCGTGGACAGCAGAAGCGCTTAAGGGCACGATGCCTGCGAGTGTATTCTCACGTTCAACTGAATGTCATAACCAAGATAAAGTAAGTATGGGCACCATTGCATCACGCGATTGTTTACGTGTTCTACAGCTGACAGAACAAGTGACTTCAGCGTCATTACTTGCTGCAACTCAAGCATTAGTCTTACGTGAAAGACAAGGTGAATTGAGTGATAAAGAACTGAGCGTTGAGTTAAAAACCATGCGTGATGCGGTATTGTCTGAGTTTGAATTTGTGAATGAAGATCGACCGTTAGAGCATGACTTACGTAATTTTATCGAAAAAATTCAACAACAACATTGGACACTTTATTAATGTCAAACCCTGTGATTAACACGGATGGATCATCAACGTTGAACGTATTGAGTTCAGAGGTGTTGATCACAACGGCTTTTCAAGATGCAGACCCGATGGGCATAATTTACCATGGAAACTATTTTCGATTTTTTGAGACGGCACGTCATGAACTGTTGAAAAAAATTGGTTATAGCTACAATGATATGGTTGAGTCTGGTTATGTCTGGCCAATCATTGATGTCGGTGTTCGTTATGTAAAATCAATTCGTTATGATCATACCATTCGAGTTGTTGCCACATTAACGGAATGGGAAAATCGAATGCGTGTGAATTATGTTATTTACGATGCCGAATCAGGGGTGCGTATGACAAAAGGACACACGATGCAGGTAGCCGTCAGTATTGAAAGCGATGAGATGTGTTTTGTTTCACCTCATGTATTTACCGATAAAGTAGAGGCTTACCATAATGGGTAACAGAGTGAATAGAAAAACAGCTTGGATAGCGGCATTGTTTTTATTATTTAGTGTGAATAGCTTTGCATTTAGTGTCGATGATTTACAACAACAATTATCTCAATCAACACTGGTTCGTGGTGAGTTTAGTCAAGTCAGAACCATGCAGATGTTTAACCACCCTTTAAGTACGTCAGGCACTTTTTTGTTAGAACGTGATAAAGGGTTACTTTGGCAACAAAACACACCATTTCCAATTTATTTAACGCTAACAAAGAATAAGTTACGCCAATCGATTAATGGGGAATCTCAGGTTATGAATGATTCTGAAAACCCAATGGCGTTTTATTTTACTCGTTTATTTCTGTCCTTATTCAAAGGCGACACTAAAGCGATTCAAGAAAATTTCACCATGACATTAACAGGCTCAAAAGAAGGGTGGATTTTATTGTTAACCCCGAAATCTGCACCGATTAACAGTGTGTTTGAAACGATTAAAATTGAAGGCGGTTTGTATTTGAATCGTGTTGTTTTAAGAGAAGTCCGTGGTGACGTCACTGAGATGATATTTTCAAACCAATCATCAACACCTAGTGTATTAACAGAAGAAGAGTTACGTGCCTTTACTTTCTAATTGTATGAAATCGACCTTAATGAAACCACGACAACTTGCTGTCGGTTGGTTATTGGTATTGAGTGTGATTACAGGGTTGTTTGGTTATCAATGGTACTCAAAAGGTGCCTTTCCTATTGAAACTAATATCCTGGCGCTTCTGCCTGATAATCAACAAGATAAGGTGGCTCAGCAGGCTTTTGATAGCATTGCTGACACCATGAGCGACAAAGTGGTGTTTGTTGTTAACCAAACCAAGAATAATGATAAACAACTGTTTGACGCAGTGGATCAGTTTTCTCATCAACTTTCAGACTTACCTTTGTTTGATTCTATTACGGCTACCATCAGTGAAAATCAACAACAAGCGTGGGGGAAATATTACTTTCCTGCTCGTGCTCA